>JAPJPE010000001.1:0-15712 GCA_030825825.1 Streptococcus sp.
GCTTACTTTACGAGCCAAGTTTTCTTACCACTAGTAGCCCTTATCTATCTGTTGGCGAATCCAGTGGTTCAAGATCTGGTGCTTCAGTCTGGTCAATCCAGTGAACGGAGCGCTATTGCTAGCTACATTCATAACCATAGCAAGGCCAAAGATACCATCTATGCTTGGGATACGACAGCTATTCTCTATCAAGAAAGCGATCGTTTGGCAGCTTCTGCCTTATTGACCCCGACTTCTTATCTGGGGATTAATGAAAACCGGACAAATGTAACCCAACAAATCGATCGGTCTGAACCCAAGTATATTGTGGTCAATAATCAGGTAGAATTGACCTCCAAAATGAAGGACTTGCTCAAAGAAAATTATCGTCTCGTTGAGAAGAAATACCGTCATTTCAAACTCTATCAACGCTCTTAAGAAAATCAATATCTTGTGTTTTAGAAAGTTTTTTAGAATTTTCACCACAAGATATTGATTTTTATTTTTGGAGTGGTATAATACAACTTGTATGTAAATAAATGAAGAGAGGCATGTTTGGTATGATCACCTTGAGAGGAGAAAAACTGAGAATGGCCCCGGATATTTTTGTTGAAAAACGAGATGGCCGTCGTGTTCAATTCGATGTTGAAAAAATTTATAAAGCCTTGTTGAAGGCGACAGAAGAAGTGACTTCTCTCACTCCCGTGATGGAAGCCAAACTAGAAGCCATTGTCGATCGTGTGATCGCAGAGATTTTGGAACGTTTTCCAAATGGCGTGAAGATCTATGAGATTCAAAATGTCGTCGAGCATGAATTGCTTCAAGCTAATGAATATGCGATTGCAGAGAGCTACATTACTTATCGCACCCAGCGGGATTTTGAGCGCTCAAAAGCGACGGATATCAACTTTACGATTGGCAAACTCCTCAATAAGGATCAAGCCGTCGTCAATGAAAACGCCAATAAGGACAGTGATGTCTTTAACACGCAACGGGACTTGACGGCAGGGATCGTTGGTAAGTCTATTGGTCTTAAAATGTTGCCCAAACACGTAGCCAATGCCCACCAAAAAGGGGATATCCACTACCATGATTTGGACTATAGCCCTTATACACCGATGACCAACTGCTGTTTGATCGATTTTGAAGGCATGCTCAGAAATGGCTTTAAGATCGGGAATGCAGAAGTAGAAAGTCCTAAGTCTATCCAAACTGCAACGGCACAAATCTCGCAGATTATTGCCAATGTGGCCTCTAGTCAGTATGGTGGCTGTTCAGCAGACCGGATCGATGAAGTCTTGGCCCCTTATGCCGAAAAGAACTACCAAAAACACTTAGCAGATGCCAAAGAGTGGGTGCTTCCTGAAAAGCAAGAGGACTATGCTTGGAGCAAGACTCAAAAAGACATCTATGATGCCATGCAATCGCTGGAATATGAGATCAATACGCTCTTTACCTCGAACGGACAAACTCCCTTTACTTCGCTTGGCTTTGGTCTTGGAACCAATCGCTTCGAACGGGAAATCCAAAAGGCGATTTTGGAAATTAGAATCAAGGGACTTGGATCGGAACATCGGACAGCCATCTTTCCAAAGTTGATCTTTACCCTCAAGCGGGGGCTCAACCTAGAACCTGGAACCCCTAACTATGATATCAAGCAATTGGCCTTGGAATGTGCTACGAAGCGCATGTATCCAGACATTTTGTCTTATGACAAGATTGTAGAATTAACTGGCTCCTTCAAGGTGCCCATGGGATGTCGCTCTTTCCTTCAAGGTTGGAAGGATGAGAATGGTGTGGAAGTCAATTCTGGCCGGATGAATCTTGGAGTCGTGACGGTCAATTTACCTCGAATTGCCTTGGAATCTGGCGGAGACAAGGAGAAATTCTGGCAAATCTTTAATGAACGGATGAACATCGCTGAAGATGCCTTGGTTTACCGGGTGGAACGCACCAAAGAAGCGACACCAGCCAATGCACCGATTCTCTACCAATATGGGGCTTTCGGGAAACGCTTGGGCAAATATGACCAGGTAGATCAGCTCTTCCGTCATCGCAGAGCAACCGTTTCTCTTGGCTATATCGGACTCTATGAAGTTGCAACCGTCTTTTATGGTCCAAACTGGGAACACAATCCAGAAGCCAAACAATTCACGATCGATATCATCAAGGATATGAAAGCGCGCGTGGAAGAATGGTCTGACCAGTATGATTACCACTTCTCTATTTATTCGACACCGTCAGAAAGCTTGACAGACCGCTTCTGTCGCCTGGATACGGAGAAATTTGGTAAGGTTCCGGATATCACAGACAAGGAATACTACACCAATAGTTTCCACTACGATGTTCGTAAGAACCCAACGCCATTTGAGAAGTTGGACTTTGAAAAAGTCTATCCAGAAGCTGGAGCGACGGGTGGCTTTATCCACTATTGTGAATACCCTGTGCTCCAACAAAATCCAAAAGCCCTTGAAGCGGTTTGGGATTACGCCTATGACCGGGTCGGTTATCTCGGGACTAATACGCCGATTGACCGTTGTTACAAGTGTGATTTTGAAGGAGATTTCACGCCGACTGAGCGCGGATTTGCTTGTCCAAACTGTGGCAATAGCGATCCGAAAACGGTCGATGTGGTCAAACGGACCTGTGGTTATCTAGGAAACCCTCAAGCTCGTCCGATGGTCAATGGCCGTCACAAGGAAATCGCTGCGCGTGTCAAACACATGAATGGATCCACTATCAAATCATCTGGACACCAAGTGACAGATTAGAAAAGGACATTATGGGAAAATACCAATTAGATGATAAGGGCAAGGCTCAGGTGCAACGATTCCACGAGAAGCATTCAACAGGTGGAGTCAATAAAAAAGACCGAGTAGCAAGCCTGAGAGAACAATTTTTAAAAAAGGCTAAGAAAAAATAGAAGTGAGAGTCCTCGCTTCATATTGAAGATGAAATTCTCTTTTGAGACTTTCCTTGGGT
This sequence comes from Streptococcus sp., assembly GCA_030825825.1. Lineage (GTDB taxonomy): Bacteria > Bacillota > Bacilli > Lactobacillales > Streptococcaceae > Streptococcus. The sequence continues at coordinate 2,962 of JAPJPE010000001.1, forward strand.
GGGTACGGACGTCAGCGAACTTCTACGAAGTTCCATGACTAATTATTGAGCCTAGGGTCTCAATAATTCCGGATGCCTGAAACTTGTTGGTTTCAGGCATTTTTCCCACGGCGGAAAGTCTCAGTAGATTCTTAAAAAAGTTTAATAAATAAGCGTCACTTTATTGATTCAGTATTTATTAACTTGTTTTATTAAAAATGATTGTTTATGTTGTGAAGTGAGAGTCCGCTCTCACTTTTCTCTTATGGGGAGGCAAGGATGAAATTACGTAGACCAACTCTAGCGGATAAAGAGGCCATCCTAAGCATGATGGCAGAGTTCGAAGAGACCCAATCAGCTCATGACGGCGGCTTTTGGGATGCTGAGAACTTTGATTATGAGGAGTGGCTAGAAACTAGCCATAATAAAGAAATGGGAATAGGATTGCCAGAAAATCGTGTTCCATCAATTCAGTTCGTATTGTTTGATAAATCAGGCCATGCTTTAGGTTTTTTGAATCTACGGCTGAGACTAAATGAGGGATTGCTGAATTATGCTGGCCACATTGGCTACTCCATCCGTCCCTCTGAAAGGGGCAAGGGCTATGCAAAAGAAGCTCTTCATCAAGGTCTGCAAGTGGCTAAAGAAAAGAACATTCATCGTGCTCTGGTGACATGTAGCACGGAAAATCCTGCCAGCAGAGCTGTTATCTTAGCTAATGGCGGTCAATTTGAAGATGTTCGAAATGGAACGGAGCGGTATTGGATAGAGGTGGACTAGAAGGATGACATGGAATACACCAAAACCAGGAGAGTGGAAGAGTGAGGAACTGAGTCAAGGGCGCATCATCGACTACAAGGCCTTTAACTTTGTGGATGGAGAAGGAGTGCGCAACTCCCTCTACGTAGCAGGTTGCATGTTTCACTGTGAGGGTTGTTACAATGTAGCGACCTGGTCTTTCAATGCAGGCATTCCCTATACCAAAGAGTTAGAAGAGCAGATTATGGAAGATCTTGCCCAACCCTATGTCCAAGGATTAACCTTGCTAGGGGGAGAGCCTTTTCTTAATACAGGTATTCTTTTACCCCTTGTAAAACGTATTCGGAAAGAATTGCCGGAAAAAGATATCTGGTCATGGACGGGCTACACTTGGGAAGAAATGATGTTAGAAACGCCTGATAAACTGGAGCTCTTGTCGCTGATTGATATCTTGGTCGATGGACGGTATGATAAGAGCAAACGCAACCTCATGTTGCAGTTTCGTGGGTCTTCCAACCAGCGGATTATTGATGTTCAAAAATCATTGAAAGAAGGAAAGGTTGTCATCTGGGACAAGCTCAATGATGGCAAGGAAAGTTTTGAGCAGGTCAAGCGGGATGATCTTTTGTAGGATCTTCAAAAACCGGGTGTTTCACCCGGTTTTTTTGGATTCTCTGCATAAGTATACAAGGGATTTTTGCTTGTTTTAGAAAGCGCTTACTTTCCGAATGTCCATAATGGACAAAAAAGTGATAATTAATGCATTTTTTGCTAAAAATATGTTACAATAAATATGATTAGGACTAATTGGAGGTATTTATGTCACAAAGGAGACGGAGTCGTCGTTCAGAACATAAGTGGGGGCAATTGCGAATCATTAATTCCGTATTGCTTATTTTTTTGCTTATGACTGCAAGTTGGGCGACCTATACCATGTTGGCCAATAACATCTTGGCTTTTCGCTATGTCAATGTTCTCGTGATGGCACTACTAGCTGTTCTCTTGCTCTTGTCAGCTTGGTTTGTGATCAAAAATCAGGCCAAAAGGACAACTTTGGTCCTGCTTCTTGTCGGCTTATTAGCTAGTTCAGGAGTTTTGTTTGCTAGTCAACAGCTACTAAATCTGACCAGTAATGTCAATGGCCATTCTAACTATACAGAGTTTGAGATGGCTGTCTATGTCAAGAAAGACAGTGACATCAAAGACATCAAAGAAATCAAGGAAGTGGTAGCACCAAAGGGCAACAATAACGAAGCTAATCTCACGGCCCTCTTGGACAATATCAAAAAGACTAAGGGGCAAGAAATTTCTGTAGTAGATGCACCGACTTATCTAGATGCCTATAAGAGCCTGCAAGAAGGGAATGCTTCTGCCATGGTGCTCAACAGTACCTTTGAAGATACTATCGCTGCTGAAGATGCCGACTATGCGAAGAAGTTGAAGAAAATCTATTCCTACAAAATTCGAAAAGAAGTGGCAGCGACGAGCAAGGTGTCTGCCAATGCGGATGTCTTTAACATTTATGTCAGCGGGATCGATACCTATGGCCCAGTAACTTCGGTTTCTCGATCAGATGTCAATATCATCATGACCGTCAATCGGAAGACCAAGCAAGTCCTATTGACAACGACGCCGCGGGATGCCTATGTACCGATTGCGGATGGTGGTAACAACCAAAATGATAAGTTGACCCATGCGGGGATCTACGGTGTGGATGCTTCCATTCATACCCTTGAGAATCTCTATGATATCAAGCTCAACTACTATGTTCGTCTCAATTTCACGTCCTTCCTCAAGTTGATTGACCTTCTAGGGGGGATCGATGTGGAAAATGACCAAGAATTCACTAGCTTGCACGGGAAGTTCCATTTCCCAGTAGGAAAGGTTCATTTGAATTCAGAGCAAGCGCTTGGTTTTGTCCGAGAACGCTACTCTCTTCAAGGTGGTGACAATGACCGTGGGAAAAACCAAGAAAAAGTCATTGCGGCCATTATCAAAAAGTTAACCTCTACTAAGGTCTTAAGCAACTACAATGAGATTATCGGAAACCTCCAAGATTCTGTCCAAACCAATATGCAGTTGCCAACTATGATGAACTTGATCAATACCCAGCTAGAAACGGGTGGTTCTTATGAGGTGACCTCACAAGCGATCACCGGACAAGGACGAAATGATTTGCCATCTTATGCCATGCCTGGATCTAATCTCTATGTTATGGAGTTGGATCAAGCTAGCTTAACCAAGGCTAAGGAAACCATTCAAAAAGTGATGGAAGGAAAAGAAAAATGATTGATATCCACTCGCACATCGTCTTTGATGTGGATGATGGACCAAAGACAAGAGAAGATACGCGTGCCTTATTGGAAGAAAGCTATCGCCAAGGGGTGCGGACCATTATCTCCACTTCTCATCGTCGCAAGGGGATGTTTGAAACTCCCGAAGAAAAGATTTCTGAAAATTTTCAAGAAGTGAAAAAAATTGCGGCAGAGGTCGCACCAGATTTAACGATTCATTACGGGGCAGAGATCTACTTTACAAATGATGTCTTAAAAAAACTGGAAGAAAAAATCATTCCACGCTTGGCTGAGACGCGCTTTGCGCTGATTGAATTCAGTATGGGAACGCCTTACAAGGAGATTCATACCGCCTTGGACCGTTTGCTCCATTTAGGCGTGACACCGGTGGTAGCTCATATCGAGCGTTACAAGTGCTTGGAGAAAAATGAGGAGCGCGTGCAGGAGATGATTGACATGGGCTGCTACATGCAGATCAATAGTTCGAGTGTTCTCAAGCCTCGCCTCTTTGGGGATGAGCAAAAACAACTGAAAAAACGAGCTCGGTACTTCTTAGAAAAAGACTTGGTCCACTTTGTTGCCAGCGATATGCACAATGTGGATAAACGACCGCCTTATATGGCGGAAGCCTATCGCTTGATCAAGGAAGAATACGGAGAACAACGAGCACAAGCTCTCTTTGTCAGCAATCAAGAACTCTTGTTAGCGGATGAATTAATCTAACCAGGAAACAGGTGGAGAGATCCACACGAAGGAGTAATTAGGAAATGAACAATCAAGAAAATCAAGCAGTGGAAATTGATGTTTTCGCTATGCTGAAGACCCTATGGAAACGCAAGTTTTCGATCGTTTTGGTCGCTCTTGTCTTTGCCATTGCAGCATTTGGCTATAGTGCCTTTTTAGCCAAGAAAGAATACCAAAGTACCAGCCGGATCTATGTGGTCAGTCGTCAAAACCAAGACAACAATGCCTTGACAAACTCGGATTTGCAGGCGGGTTCTTACTTGGTGAAAGACTACCGTGAAATCATCCTTTCTCAAAATGTCTTGAGCCAAGCCATCGAAGAATTGAAACTTGATCTGACACCAGCTGAGTTGTCGAAAAAGATCAGTGTGTCTGTTCCGACCGACACTCGGATCCTTTCGATTACAGCTAAGGATGGAGATCCAAAAGAAGCGGCCCGCATTGCCAACGGCCTTCGCAATGTAGCGGCTGAAAAGATCATCTCTGTAACCAAGGTATCAGATGTCACGACTTTGGATGAGGCAGAAGTGCCACAATCACCTTCTTCACCAAATATCCGACGCAATGTCCTTCTTGGCTTCATTGCTGGAGCTGGTCTGATGGTGGTTCTCTTGGTTGTAGTAGAAGTCTTGGACGATCGTGTCAAGAGACCAGAAGATATCGAAGAGTTGATGGGCTTAACCCTACTTGGTGTTGTGCCAGATATTAAGAAACTGTAGACTGGGGATCGCATGAATACGTTAGAAATTTCAAAAAATAAACTGCAAGAAATTCGAAAGGCAGAAGAGTACTTCAATGCCCTTGCAACGAATATCCAATTGAGTGGGGTGGACTTAAAAGTCATCGCCATCTCATCTGTTCAAGAAAATGAAGGAAAATCAACCACTTCAACCAACTTGGCCGTTGCCTTTGCGCGCGCGGGTTACAAGACCCTTTTGGTCGACTGTGATATCCGGAACTCGGTTATGACAGGGATTTTCCGTAGCCGTACCAAGATCCAAGGGTTGACGGATTTTTTAGCTGGTCGTAGCCAATTGGACCAAATCTTGTATGCGACTGATTTTCCAAACTTGGATATTATTGAGTCTGGTCAGGTAGCACCAAACCCAACGGGTCTCTTGCAAAGCAAGAACTTCACTGTGATGATGGATGCCCTGCGTGAGCATTTTGACTACATCATTGTCGACACGCCTCCAATCGGGGTCGTGATTGATGCGGCAATTATCGCCCAACGCTGTGATGGAACTGTCTTGATCACGGAATCTGGCGCCAATGGACGCAAGGCTGTCCAAAAAGCTAAGGACCAATTAGAACAAACAGGCACACCTTTCTTGGGAGTTGTGCTCAATAAATTTAACATTAAAGCTGCTGAATATGGTTCGTATGGAGGATACGGATCTTACGGAGAGTACGGGAAAAAGTAAAGAATAGGATTGAGGGAAAATGGGAGAAGAAAGAATCGAACTGGAAAAACTAAATATTGTTCTCTTTCAAAGTTTAGCTGTCCTATTTTCAGCTTACATTGTGAGTCTTTTTAAGGATGCAGAATACACGTCACAGACGATCGCCATTCTCTATCTCTTACATTTTGTAGCTTTCTACATTAGCAATATTGCCTATCGTTTTTATAGCAGGGGTTACCTGGATGAGCTCTTTCAGGTCTTGAAATACAATGTGTTTTTCGCTGTTGGGATCACCTTTACCTCTTTTATGCTCGATGGGGTCTTTTCCATCTCTCGTCGGGGGATGATCTACTTCTTTCTTTTGAATACATTTTCTGTCTATGTCATGGATCTCTTGCTCAAGAGATACCGGAGGTCTGTTTCCCCACGGCGGAAAAGCTCGAGAAAGATTTTCCTGATCACAGCGACCAGTCGGATGGAAAAAGTGTTTGATATTCTGCATTCGCCCAGCCTTTATCATGGAGAACTAATCGGTGTCACTGTCATGGACGATACTGATTTTGCTCATTCAGGTGTACGGGTGGTGCAGCCAGATCAAATGATGAATTTTGTGACCAAGGAAGTGGTGGATGAAGTGTTTATCAATCTGCCAAGTGAGGACTACAATATTAGTGACTTGGTCTCGGAGTTTGAGAGTATGGGGATCGATGTAACTGTCAATCTCAATGCCTTTAACTTCGCGTCCTTAGGTAATAAACGGGTTCGAGAAGTCGGAGGACTAAGTGTCGTTACTTTCTCAACCAATTTCTACAAGCCGAGTCACGTGTTTGCTAAACGTCTCTTAGACATTGCAGGAGCCCTCTTTGGTCTCTTGATTTGTGGACTAGTGAGTATCGTCTTAGTCCCTCTAATTCGTAAGGATGGCGGACCTGCCTTCTTTGTACAAAAACGGGTCGGAAAGAACGGACGGTATTTCAACTTCTATAAATTCCGCTCCATGCGTGTGGATGCCGAGGAGATTAAGAAAGATCTCATGGCACAAAATACCATGACAGGTGGCATGTTCAAGATGGAAAATGATCCGCGGGTAACGCCAATCGGACGCTTTATCCGTAAGACCAGTCTCGATGAATTGCCACAATTTTACAATGTTCTGATCGGTGATATGAGTCTGGTCGGGACTCGTCCCCCAACGGTTGACGAATACCAAGAATATACGCCAGCCCAAAAACGCCGACTCAGCTTCAAACCAGGCATTACAGGCCTTTGGCAAGTGAGCGGACGCAGTGAAATCAAGGATTTTGACGAAGTGGTCAAACTGGACCTTGCGTACATGGATGATTGGACGATTTGGAGAGACATTCAGATCTTGCTCAAGACCGTGAAGGTTGTACTTAGAAAAGAAGGAGCGAAGTAGGAGACTGCCTACTTCGTCCTTTCCATGTTAGGAGAAAAATGACACAATCAATTTATATCGTTGGTTCCAAAGGTATTCCAGCAAAATATGGTGGTTTTGAGACCTTTGTTGAGAAGTTGACTGAATTCCAACAAGACAAAAATATCCAGTATTATGTAGCTTGTATGCGGGAGAATTCAGCCAAATCAGGGATTACTGCAGATACTTTCGAGCATAACGGAGCAATCTGTTACAACATTGATGTCCCTAATATTGGTCCTGCACGAGCCATTGCTTATGATATCGCAGCACTTAATAAGGCGATTGAGATCGCAAAGGAAAACAAGGACCAGGCACCGATCTTCTATGTCTTGGCTTGCCGGATTGGTCCCTTTATTTCAAGGATTAAAAAGAAAATCAAGGCTATCGGAGGAACTCTGATGGTCAATCCAGATGGTCATGAATGGCTTCGTGCGAAATGGAGCCTTCCAGTTCGTAAGTATTGGAAAATCTCAGAGCAACTCATGGTCAAACATGCCGACCTGTTAATCTGCGATAGCAAGAATATTAAAGCCTATATCCAGAAGGATTACGCTAAGTATCAGCCACAGACGACCTATATCGCCTATGGAACGGATACAAGCAAGTCTAGCCTGAGTAGAGAAGATGAGAAAATACGGACCTGGTTTGCGGATAAGCAAGTCTCCGAAGGGAATTACTACCTTGTCGTAGGTCGCTTTGTACCCGAAAACAACTATGAGGCCATGATTCGTGGCTTTATGCAGTCCAGTTCCAAAAAAGATTTTGTCCTGATTACCAATGTAGAGCAAAACAAGTTCTATGAACAGTTGCGCAAGGATACAGGATTTGATCAAGACCCTCGAGTGAAGTTTGTCGGAACTGTTTATGATCAAGAATTGCTCAAATACATTCGTGAGAATGCTTTTGCTTATTTCCATGGTCATGAGGTAGGCGGGACCAATCCATCCCTTCTTGAGGCGCTCGAGTCTACTAAACTCAACCTCTTGTTAGATGTTGGTTTCAACCGAGAAGTCGGTGAAGAGGGGGCTCTTTATTGGAAGAAAGATCAATTGGCACATGTCATTGATCAGGCTGAACAATTGGACGCTCAAGCCATCGCAGACCTTAATGAGAAATCAAGTCGACGGATCGCAGAAGCCTTCACTTGGGAAAAGATTGTCACAGACTACGAGAAAGTATTTAAAGGTTAGAAATGCAGAAAATATTATATCTCCATGCTGGTGCCGAAATGTATGGTGCTGACAAGGTGTTGTTGGAGCTTATTAAGGGTTTGGATAAAGATGCTTTTGAGGCACACGTTATTTTACCCAACGACGGTGTCTTAGTGGGTGCTTTAGAAGAGGTCGGTGCAAAGGTTAAAGTTATTGATTACCCAATTTTGCGCCGGAAATATTTTAATCCAAAAGGGATTCTTGAGTACTTTGGCTCTTATAATCGTTATTCAAAGCAAATTGCTCAATATGCTAAAGAGAATGGCATTACCCTTATTCACAACAATACGACTGCGGTACTTGAGGGAATTTATCTCAAACGTAAGTTGAAACTTCCTTTGATTTGGCATGTCCATGAAATTATCGTCAAACCAAAAGCGATTTCTGATTTCATCAACTTTTTGATGGGGCGCTATGCGGATAAGATTGTGACAGTTTCAAATGCTGTAGCCAACCACGTCAAGCAGTCTCGTTATGTCAAAGATGATCATGTTCAAGTCATCTATAATGGTGTTGACAATGCTGTTTATCAGGTGATGGATGCTAGTGCGGTTCGTGATCAGTTTGGAATTTCGCAGGATGCTTTGGTTATCGGTATGGTTGGTCGTGTGAATGCCTGGAAAGGTCAAGGCGACTTTTTAGAAGCTGTGACGCCAATCTTACAGGCCAATTCAAAAGTAGTAGCCTTTTTGGCAGGAAGTGCATTTGAAGGTGAAGAGTGGCGCGTGGATGAGTTGGAAAAGGCTATATCAGAATCACCAGTAGCTAGCCAAATCAAGCGAATTGACTATTATAGCAAGACGACAGAACTCTATAATATGTTTGATATCTTTGTCTTGCCAAGTACCAATCCAGATCCATTACCAACAGTCGTGCTAGAAGCCATGGCTTGTGGCAAACCAGTAGTCGGTTACCATCATGGTGGTGTCTGTGAGATGGTCAAGGAAGGCGAAAACGGTCTTCTTGCTACACCGAATCAGCCTGCAGAATTGTCTAAGGCTATTCAAGAATTAGTTGACAATACTGAGAAGAGAAAACAATTTGGTGAGGCGTCTGTCAAACGCCAAAAAGAACTTTTCTCATTACAAAGTTATATTCGGAATTTTTCGGAGTTGTATAAGAACTATTAAGATGAATACTGAAACAATTAAGAATAAATTAAAACCAATCGTTTATCCAATTATTAACTTTATTCCTCGGCGAAGACTCAAGAATAAGAATTTTACGATTATTTGTGATAATTGTTGGGCAGGAAAAGTTTATCAAGAATTGGGTTTGCCTTATCAAACACCATTTGTAGGGATGTTTATCTTTTCACCTGATTACATTAAGATGCTTAAGAATTTAAAACATTATTTGAGCGGAAACATCTCTTTGAAATTTGTTAAGGAATCAAAATATATCAAAGACTTTGATAATGCCTATCCTCTAGCACTCCTTGATGATATTGAACTTCATTTCTTGCATTATGCAGATGAAAAAGAAGCTTCTCAGAAATGGCAACGCCGTTTGGAAAGAATTCATTGGGATAATTTGTATTTCAAGTTCAATGACAATGATGCTTGTACTTATGAATTGATGAAAGAGTTCGAAGAGCTTCCATACAAGAGTAAGGTGATTTTCTCTTCGAAGAATTATAGTGATTTACCTTCCTTAGTTCATTTCAAATCAGCTGAAAAGCAAGGACACGTTGGCATCGACTTGAAAACGTATCATCGCTATTTTAATGTTGTAACTTGGCTGAATAAGGGTGGAGAAGATTTAACATAGACAATCATTGGATAATATAATTATGAAACCACTTTTAACCGTCGTCATTCCAGTTTATAATGTCGAAAAATATTTAAACCGTTGTATTGAGAGTATCCTTCTTCAAGAATGGAAGAATTATGACATCTTACTTGTAGATGACGGAAGTACCGATCATTCTCCTCAAATCTGTGATGATTATGTGAAAGCGTATGACTTTATATCAGTTATTCACAAGGAGAATGGCGGGCTTTCAGAAGCTAGGAATACGGGTATTTCTCATGCCAAAGGAGAATATGTTTATTTTCCTGATTCAGATGATTGGATTGAACCAGATACCTTTATAGCCTTAGCAGAAGCTTTAGAATCTCAAGATTTTGATATTATTTCTTTTAATCGTGAATTTGTGAAGGGTGAAGAAGATGCTATAGTTTCAGAACCAGAAGTGACTCAAGTGTTTGAAGGTAAAGATGCTTTTGTGCAAATGCTGAAGCATAGTTATATTACTGGTTTCGCTAACGACAAAGTCTATCGGAAATCCTTATTCACTGATCATAACATCCGGTTTCCAATTGGTAAATACTATGAGGATCTTGGTACTAATTACAAACTGTTTCTTTCAGCTAAGAAGGTCTATGCAACTAACCAAAAGTATTATCATTACTTGATCGATAACCCAGATTCTATTACACAGTCTTGGAATGAGAAAAAGTTTAGAGATATGTTTGGGTTTTATAAAGAAATGTTTTATTCAGATTTTGTGCGTTCGCAATTGAACCAAGAGGAGTTACAGCTCTCACAACTTTATTATGTAAATGGTTTGACGCACATACTGGCTAGTTTATATAAAGTTAAATTGCATAAAAATTATAGCGGCATTACAAGTGAAGTGAAGCAGGAATTAGAAAAAAATAAAATGACGTGTAGTGAAGTGAAATCTATGCCAAATAGAATCAAATATTTGTTGTGCCGTTTGCATTTATTAAAGCTGGCTTTCGCTATCCAAGGGATGAAGTGAGAGAATTTTAGGGGATTATGTTGAAGTATTCAGTCATTATACCGGTATACAATGTAGAGAATTATCTCCCTCGATGTATCGATAGTATACTTGCTCAAAATTATGCGGATTTGGAAATTTTGTTGATTGATAATGGCTCCAAAGATCAGAGTGGTCAAATCTGTGAGGATTATGCGGCTCAGTTTTCAAATATTACAGCCTATCATATTTCAAATAAAGGTGTCGGTTCAGCCCGTAATTTTGGCTTGTCAAAAGCAAAAGGCGAGTTTATTTGTTTTGTGGATGCGGATGACTATCTTGTGGGAAATCTATTTTCAGATGTGGAAAGTCAATTAGATTCACGATTAGACTTATTGGTATTTGGTTACTATAATTCGATTGAAAAGAACTTATCAGAATTAAATCGATCGGCAAAAATACTTCCTACTGAAGGAAAAAAAGGCAAAAGTGATTTTATTGCGCTTTTTCAAGAATTATATTTAACAGACATGATGTATACTGTTTGGAATAAAATTTACCGTAGAGAATTTCTGGAGGAACATCAAATTGCTTTTGAATCCTACGAGTTGGGAGAAGATGTTCGTTTCAATCTGGATGTTTATCAGCATGTCAATGCGGTTTTCTTGGTAAAATCTTGTTATTATGTCTATATTTCAGGAAGGGTAGAATCTGCGATGGGACAGTATAATCCTAATCGAATGAACTATCAATTGGAAGAACTAGGAAAAGTTGATCAGTTGATGACAAGCTGGAATATCCATGATGATCAATTTATAGATCAAATAAAGGCGCGTATCCTGATGAGTAATATTCAGAACATATCAAAGCAAAAGATGTCTCTTTCTAAAAAACGATACTATGTTGAGGTGTTGTGTAGAAATCAAGAGATGATTGCATTGCTAAAAAAAACTACTTCTCCTCTTCACCCTCTAGTTAGACTGTTATTACATATCAGAATGTATCTGACAGTAATTTTTTTAAAAAAACTGCAAACCTTGATAAAATAGGGATATTCGCTGTTTGCTTGTGAGAGGTTTTAATAGATAGCAGTAATAAGACTTTATGATCATGATTGAAAGGTTTGGATGACTGTTGTGATGAACAATCGTTTTATATCAGAAAAAATTTATTTATTCACCTTGTTTATATGGGTTGTTGTCGCTTCGTTAGTCACAACTACTTATTTTGTTCGATTAGATGGTTTTCTATCGCTGTATAGGATACTACTCTATTTTACTATTATCATGATTTTGATAAAAGAGTTTATCACTCTTCCCAAGACCTTGTATTACTTTAGATTTCATTGGCAACAATTATTAATAGTAACGGTATTTTTTATTTCAATGTTTATAGTCGCAAAAAATCGCGATGGATTGTTAGATATAAATGTGTTGCTTCTTGTTTTTTCTGCTAGAGATATTGATTTTAGGAAATTATTAGGAACGTTTTCTTTAGCGACATTCCTAGTACTTTGTTTGACAATTTATGCCAGTCAAAAAGGTATGATTGCCAATATGTTTATGAATGCAGATGGTGGCTATCGTTTTAGTTTAGGTTTTAACTATGTATCCTTTGCTTCACAGAGACTGTTCTTTGCCTTGTGTACTTATTTGATGTTTCGAGGTAAAAAAATTTCTTACTTGGAATTGCTGGCCTTACTTTTGGCTACGATTTATATGTACCAACAAACTTCGACATCCAGTCCATTTTACTTAAGTATTTTGATACTTGCATATGCATTATTTAGTCTAAAAATCATTAAAAAAGGCTTTATTATTGAAAACTTCTGGATGAAAACAATTGCAAAATATGGTTTTGTCTTCGCTTTAATCATTATCTTATATTTCTGTTTTTATTCATCTGGAAATTTATTCCATTTAGTCGATCAATTTACGCATAATCGCTTGCGTCTTAGTGTGGATGGTTTCCGAAATTTTGGAGTATCTTGGTTAGGACAGCATATCACATTTACAACAACAGACATTTTTGGGAATTTTACTAGTAATTATAATTTCATTGATAGCTCGTTTGTTCAGTTGTTGGTTATTGACGGTTTGATAGTGAGTGCCTTCATGTTGTTTGCTCTTACCAAAGTTATGGGATATTTTGTGTCCATTCGAAAAGATATCGTACTTGCCTGTTTAGGAATTATGATT
>JAPJPE010000001.1:15812-24130 GCA_030825825.1 Streptococcus sp.
ATATTTTGTGTCCATTCGAAAAGATATCGTACTTGCCTGTTTAGGAATTATGATTATCCATGGAATGTTCGATCCTCAGATGTTGGTTCTTCGTTATTCTCCATTAATTTTATTTATCAGTCGATTATTTATTATGAATCCAGATAATAAAATTGAATAAAATGAGTTGAGTCCAGTTAAAAAGAAAAATTAAGACGAGTTACATCCTTATGAAAGTTCTTAAAAATTACGCCTATAATCTCTCCTACCAGTTACTGGTGATTATCTTGCCGATTATCACCACCCCTTATGTAACACGGGTTTTTACTTCAAATGACTTAGGGACCTATGGTTATTTCAACTCCATTGTCACCTACTTTATCCTTTTGGCGACCCTAGGAGTGGCCAATTATGGAACCAAGGAGATTTCAGGACACCGGAAAGATATTCAAAAGAATTTCTGGGGGATTTATACCCTTCAGTTGGGGGCTACGATTTTATCCCTTACCCTCTATGTTCTTTTGTGTCTAACCTTTCCTTCTATGCAAAACCCTGTGGCCTATATCTTAGGACTCAGTTTGGTTTCAAAGGGACTCGATATCTCCTGGCTTTTTCAGGGATTAGAAGATTTTCGCAAGATTACGGTTCGGAATATCACGGTCAAACTGGTTGGAGTCATCTCCATCTTCTTGTTTGTCAAATCTGCCAATGATCTGTATCTCTACGTATTCTTGCTCACCATCTTTGAGCTCTTAGGTCAGCTCAGCATGTGGATACCCGCTCGGGAGTTCATTGGGAAAGCCCATTTTGATATGGCTTATGCACGGGTACATTTAAAGCCGGTCATTCTGCTCTTTCTACCGCAGATCGCCATTTCCCTCTATGTCACCTTGGATCGGACCATGCTTGGGGCTCTCGCCTCTACAAAGGATGTGGGGATTTACGACCAAGCCTTAAAACTCGTCAATATTTTGTTGACCTTGGTGACCTCACTGGGCAGCGTCATGTTGCCTCGGGTAGCGAGCCTCTTATCCTCAGGGGACCACAAGGCGGTTAACAAGATGCATCAAATGTCCTTTTTGATTTATAATTTGGTCATTTTCCCGATTATTGCCGGCATGCTGATTGTCAATGATGACTTTGTTCAGTTTTTCCTAGGGAAGGATTTCCAGGATACACGTTATGCCATTGCCATCATGATTTTTAGAATGTTCTTTATCGGATGGACCAATATCATGGGGATTCAAATTCTAATCCCTCATAATAAAAACAAAGAATTTATGATTTCGACAACTGTTCCTGCCATTGTCAGTGTCGGATTGAATCTCATCTTCCTACCAAAACTGGGCTTTATTGGAGCTTCGATTGTGTCAGTGTTGACAGAAGCTTTGGTATGGGGGATTCAACTCTACTTTACACGAACTTATCTTAAAGAAGTGCCGATTATGGGCTCAATGATGAAGATTGTGTTCGCTTCAGGCCTCATGTATGGTCTTTTGCTACTAGTCAAGTTCATTGTCCACCTTTCGCCGACTCTGAATGTCGTTCTGTATGCTGGCCTAGGTGGGGTCATCTATGGGACCTTGATTTTGCTCCTCAAAGTAGTGAATGTGAAAGAGTTGAAACAGCAATTAATAAAAAAATAGGGAGACAACTATGTACGATTATCTGATTGTTGGTGCTGGTCTATCGGGGGCAATTTTTGCTCATGAGGCAACCAAGCGTGGCAAAAAAGTAAAAGTGATTGATAAACGGGACCACATTGGTGGCAATATCTATTGTGAAGAAGTTGAAGGAATCAATGTTCATAAGTACGGTGCCCACATTTTCCATACCTCAAACAAAAAGGTTTGGGATTATGTCAACCAATTTGCTGAATTTAACAACTATATCAATTCACCGGTAGCTAATTACAAGGGCAGCCTCTACAATCTTCCCTTCAACATGAATACCTTCTATGCCATGTGGGGGACAAAGACTCCTCAAGAAGTCAAAAACAAGATTGCGGAGCAAACGGCGGATATGAAAGATGTTGAGCCGAAAAACTTGGAAGAACAGGCGATCAAGTTGATCGGTCCAGATATCTATGAAAAGTTGATCAAGGGCTATACGGAAAAACAATGGGGACGTTCTGCAACAGACCTGCCTCCTTTCATCATTAAGCGCCTCCCAGTGCGTTTGACCTTTGATAATAACTACTTTAATGACCGTTACCAAGGGATTCCAATCGGTGGTTACAATGTCATCATTGAAAACATGCTGGGTGATGTAGAAGTAGAACTTGGGGTTGATTTCTTCGCCAATCGTGAAGAACTGGAAAGCTCTGCTGAAAAAGTGGTCTTTACAGGGATGATTGACCAGTACTTTGACTACAAACATGGGGAGTTAGAATACCGTAGCCTTCGGTTCGAACACGAAGTTTTGGATGAGGAAAATCATCAAGGTAATGCTGTGGTCAACTACACCGAGCGTGAAATTCCTTATACCCGGATTATTGAACACAAGCACTTTGAGTATGGTACACAGCCTAAGACGGTCATTACCCGTGAATACCCAGCTGATTGGAAACGTGGAGATGAACCATACTACCCAATCAATGATGAAAAGAACAATGCCATGTTTGCTAAGTACCAAGAAGAAGCTGAGAAAAATGACAAGGTTATCTTCTGTGGACGTCTTGCAGATTATAAATACTACGACATGCACGTGGTCATTGAGCGTGCCTTGGAAGTCGTTGAGAAAGAATTTACTAAATGACACAAGAAAAAATTGATATCGTTGTTCTTTGGGTAGATGGAAGTGCCCCAGAGTTTATCCGTGAAAAACAAACCGTTACGGGTCAAGTAGTAGATTTGAACCAAGAAACCGACGGTGAGCAACGTTATCGTGATTATGGTATTTTTAATTATTGGTTCCGTATGATTGAAAAGCATGCTCCTTGGGTAAATCATGTTTACTTAGTCACCAATGGACAAAAACCAGAATGGTTGAACTTGGAGCATCCAAAACTTAAATTGGTCACTCATAAGGAATTTATGCCTAATGAATATCTACCTACCTATAATTCAGCGGCTATTGAGCTTAATCTTCATCGGATTGAAGGATTGTCAGAGAACTATTTGTATTTCAATGATGATATGTACTTGATTAGAGATAGTCAACCTTCAGATTTTTATAAAAATGGTCAACCCAAGCTTTTAGCAGTATACGATGCTTTAGTTCCGTGGTCACCATTTACGAACACTTATCACAATAACGTTGAATTAATCTATCGGCATTTTCCTAATAAGAAGGCTTTGAAATCTTCGCCTTGGAAATTCTTTAATTTCCGTTATGGTTCCTTGGTTTTGAAAAACTTGTTACTCTTGCCTTGGGGTCCGACAGGATACGTGAACCAGCATTTACCTGTTCCAATGAAGAAAAGCACTTTGGCGCATTTATGGGAAATTGAAGGAGAAACGTTAGATAAAACATCACGTAATCAAATTAGAGATTATGGAGTAGATGTTAATCAATATATCTGTCAACATTGGCAAATTGAAAGTAATCAGTTTTACCCTATGTCAAAGAATTTTGGAGTGTCGATAGATTTAAATCAAGTAGATTGGTTAGAGAGTATCTTTAAAGACAAACGTAAAAAATTGCTTTGTGTGAATGATGATACTGACTTTAAAGAGGAGTATATCATTCGTTTTAAGGAAATCTTAAAAGAACACTATCCTGAAAAATCAGCTTTTGAAAAATGAGAATTAAGAGATGAAATACTATTTAAAAGAAGAATTTTTACACGATAACAATGTTAAAAATGCGGGTAATAAGGCACGTAATGATGTTGAAGAAATTGTAAAGAGAGAAGGTTATCAAGCCTTGGTTCTTTCAGTTGATAATTGGTACGAGATGAGTACACTTAAAGCACAACTTCATAAATCGAAGGCTTTTGATCAGGCCTTAAATGAACTAAAGCAAGGTGATGAGTTACTTATCCAGTTCCCAATGCTTCATCATAGTTTTTTCACAACACATCATGTGAAGAAAGCACAGAAAAAAGGGGTAAAAGTTAATTTCATTATCCACGATTTAGAAGCTCTTCGTTATGTCAATGTTGAGAATTTCCCTTTAAAGCACAGGATTCGTATTCAGGTTCAAGAATCAGGTCTTCTTGGTGCAGCTGATGGTATTATCGCCCACAATCCAATCATGAAATCTGTTTTAGTGGATAAGGGGGTTGTAGAAGATAAGATTGTCAGCCTTGGTATTTTTGACTATTTGATTCCAGATTTTCAAGAAAAAAGTGGCCAAACAAAAGACCAGCCGATAATTGTGGCAGGTAATTTGGCCAAGGAAAAAGCTGGTTATCTTTATACTCTTCCAGAAGCACCGTCTTATAACCTTTATGGTGTTGGCTTTGATGAGAGTAGAGCGCTTGCAAATGAAACCTACTTTGGTTCTTTCCTACCGGATGAACTTCCTGCAGCCCTTGAGGGTGGTTTTGGGCTTGTCTGGGATGGGGATAGTGCAGAAACCTGTAGTGGTGTCTTTGGCGAGTATCTTCGCTACAACAACTCTCACAAGGCGTCACTTTATCTAGCATCGGGCTTCCCGCTTGTGGTTTGGAAAAAGTCAGCCTTGTCGTCCTTTGTGCTTGAGAAGGGTTGTGGGATTGCAGTAGAGTCTCTCCATGATTTGAAGGAGACAATCGACAATCTTTCAGATGCTGATTACCAAGACTTGGTGGACAATGCCAAGCGTGTTGGTCAGGAAATCCGAGAGGGTCACTACCTAAAGACGGCCTTAAAACATTTAGCATAAGGTCAGAAGAAGTCAGAAGGACTTCTTTTTTGTGTTTCAAAAAAAATCACTAATTTTAAAAATTTGCCATTTAAAACTTTTCATCTCTGAAACCGTGTGGTAAAATGATTAAAGTATAAAATTTGTATAAAGGGAAGTTTATATGAAAAAGAAAGATCTTATTTTTTATGCGAGTGCAACGGTACTATTGGCCTTTTCAACGCAACAGGTCAAGGCTGATGAACAAACTTCATCTGACCAAACATTTGAAAAAACTGCCACAATCGTTTTAAAGGCAGAAACCTCGTCAAATACAGAGAATACAGGAATACATGCTGAAAGATCAGTGGCAATAGAGAAAAAGGCTGATACAGAAGCATACCGGAACGAAACTGCTAAAAATAACGCTGAATTTGCGGAATATGTTGCTGAAGAAAAGATCGAAACAAAATCTCCATCTTCCGCTGTGTTTACAAGTCTCTCTTCCAATAGAAAAGAAGAACATACAAGTGCTACAACAAGTGGAACGATTCCCACTACAGAAGCAAAAGCCAGTGGGACACTTTTAATCGAGAATAACAATCCGGTGGCAGGAACGTTTGACGCAGTTGTTCGTGATATTGAAGCTCCAAATGGTTTGAAAGAAGTTCTTGTTCCAACATGGAGCCTTGAAAACGGTCAAGATGATCTGATTTGGCATAAAGCTATGAGAGAGCCTGACGGCTCTTATCGTGCGAAAATTAAAGCCTCCGATCACAAAGATTCCACTGGGAATTACCGGGCAGATGCTTATGTAATTGATAAAAAAGGGAGAGCCCAGTATCTATCTCAAAAGATTGTTGCTGTTGATTATGCACGACCAAGTGGTGCCCTTTCAATTGAGAATAACAATACTGTAGCAGGGACATTTGATGCGGTTATTCGAAACATTGTCGCTCCAAATGGTGTGAAAGAGGTATTGGTTCCGTCATGGAGTTTAGAGAATGGTCAAGATGACCTCATTTGGCATAAAGCAACTAAGCAAAGTGATGGTAGCTATCGTGTCACCATTAAGGCAACCGAACATAAAGGGAATAAAGGGAAATACCGAGCAGATGCTTATGTTGTAGACAACTCAAATAATCGTCACTACATTGCTGAAAAAGTAGTAGCTGTTGATTACACACGGCCAAGAGGTGTCCTTTCAATTGAAAACAACGATACTGTAGCAGGGACATTTGATGCAGTTGTTCGTGACATTGTTGCGCCAAATGGCGTTAAAGACATCTTGGTTCCATCATGGAGTCTTGCTGGTGGTCAGGACGACCTCATCTGGCATAAGGCTACTCGTCAAGCCGATGGTTCTTACCGCGTGACGATTAAGGCAACAGATCATAAGAACTCTACAGGGAGATATCGTGCTGATGCTTATCTTGTAGATAATTCTAATACTCCTTTTTATCTAACGGAAAAAGTGGTAGAAGTTACCCAAACTCGTCCGACTGCAAGTCTCATTATTGAAAATAATAATGCTGAATTGGGAACTTTTGATGCAGTTGTTCGTAATATTTCCGCTCCAAATGGGATTAAAGAAGTCTTAGTTCCATCGTGGAGTCTTGTGAATGGCCAAGATGATCTTATTTGGCACAAAGCGACTCGACAACCAGACGGTAGCTATCGTGTTACCATCAAGTCCGATGAGCACAAGAATTCGCTTGGCAATTATCGTGCTGACCTCTATATCGTTGATAACAAAAATCAACACCATTATATCACTGAAACGGTGGTGGATGTTAAGCATAACAAACCAATTGGTACGATTTCAATAGTTAACAACAACAAAGATACGGGAACTTTTGACGTCATTATTAAAGATGTCTACAGCCCTAAAGGCGTGCGAACAGTTCAAGTCCCAACTTGGTCTGACAAGGATGGTCAGGACGATCTTCGTTGGTACGAAGCAACTCGCCAAGCGAACGGAGACTACAAGGTTTCTGTGAAGGTTAGTGACCATAAAAATTCTACTGGGAAGTACTTTGTTCACCTGTACTACATTCAGAATGATGGCACACGAGTCGGTGTTGGTGGGACAACTACAGACGTCGAATTCCGTAATGCTAAGACAAAAACACAGGCCTACATCAAGAATGTTAATTCTGGTGCTGGAACTTATACAGTAACGGTGGATCAAGCGCCTCAGGGACGTCGGATTAAGAACATCCGTGTTGCAGCCTGGTCTCAAGCGCACCAAGAAAATCTCTTCTGGTATTCAACAGCACCTTCTGGTATGCACACAGAAGTGCAG
Organism: Streptococcus sp.; assembly: GCA_030825825.1. Lineage (GTDB taxonomy): Bacteria > Bacillota > Bacilli > Lactobacillales > Streptococcaceae > Streptococcus. Next base: position 22,864 of record JAPJPE010000001.1, read on the forward strand.
GTCTCTGCAGCAAATCACCAGTACCAATCAGGCAATTATACGACTCACGTCTATGTGGACTATGTCGATGGTGGCGTTGAAGGCTTTAACCTCGGTCAAACAGCCCTTCATCCTCGTGCGACAGTATCTCAAACTGCTTTTAATCCTCGTGTAACGAATGGGCAACGGGACCGTGTCTTACGGGCAGCAGCTAGTTTAGTTGGTGTTCGTGGCGGAACTGCAGCTCACCATCAATTGGTCAATGATTACAACAGTGTCAAACCACTTCCTGTAGGTTATGCAGTGAAGACGACCGATGATTGGTGTGATATCTTTGTCACAACAGTCTTCCAGCGTGAGGGCTTGAGTGGTTTGATTGGCCGTGAATGTGGAGTCGAACGTCACATTCAGATCTTCAAACGTTTGGGCATTTGGAATGAAGATGGGACCACTACACCAAAAGCAGGGGACATCATCACCTTTAACTGGGATCAAAATAGCCAGCAAAATAATGGATTTGCGGATCACATCGGAATTGTTGAGAGCGTCTCAAATGGGATCATTCATACCATTGAAGGAAACTCCAACAACCAAGTGCGTCGCAATACGTATCGGATTGGACATGGTAATATTCGTGGATTTGCAACTCCTCGCTATCAATAACAAATAAAAGAAGCCATAGGCTTCTTTTTTCAATCTTTCAACCCTTCTTCAAAACTCTTGGAAGGCGCCTCAACTTGTATGGTATCAAGCGTTAATGGATTGGTGAAGGTCAAGCGGTGGGCATGGAGCATGAGTCGCTCTCCGCGTGCAGGGTTATAGAGAGGATCTCCGACAATCGGGTGCCCATGATGGGAGAGATGAACCCGGATCTGATGGGTACGGCCCGTCTTGAGCTGGCATTTGACCAGGCTGTTTCGCCCGATTTTTTTCAGTTGCGTCACCTGGGTTTCTGCGTACTGCCCCTTGCGTGGATCGACCAGGCGCTTGCGCCGATCGTGGCGATCACGTCCAATTTTATCCTTGTAGATGATGGCCTTTTGCGCTAAATTTCCTTGGATCAAGGCCCAGTACTCGCGTTGGATGTTTTTATCTTCCAAAATTCTGTTGAGAATAGGCAGAATAAAAGGGTTTTTGGCAAATAGAATCGCTCCGCTGGTTTCCTTATCTAACCGGTGCACGACGTAGCAGGTGGATCCAACATAGCTGGAAACATGGTTGAGAAGAGCAATTTCCATCGGTTCGTTGGCATGGGTTTTCATGCCTTCGGGCTTATTGACGATGATGA
>JAPJPE010000001.1:24230-40953 GCA_030825825.1 Streptococcus sp.
GATTCTGGAATGGTAAATTGATAGTTCATGACCCTATTGTAGCAAAATCTAAGCTTAAAGAAAACTAAATGAGAAATAGCGAGGAGCTATCTTTTCTTGCTAGGACAAGGATAAGGTGTTACAATAACAGGTATGAATAGAATAAAAGAATTATTTGAAAACCTGATCACTTTTTTTAGAAAGGATCATCCGCCCAAAGCGGTGGCAGAAGAAGTGCCAGATACGGAACTACCGGAAGAGACAGTAGAGCCAACCTATAGTCGCTCAGGCAAGCACAGAAGTAAGCCTCTCTCTCAGCATCCCTTCCGTCGTTTTTGGCGCCGATTCCATTTGACCAAGATTCTCCTGATCATTGGACTAGGTTTTAGTCTCTTGACAGGGGGCTATCTCTTCTATCTCGCAAAGACGACCAACGTCAAGGATTTGCAGAATGCACTGAAGGCGACCACCATTATCTATGATAAGAATGGGGACCAGGCTGGAAGTTTGACCGGACAAAAAGGAACCTACGTCGAACTCGATGCCATTAGTGAGAATCTGCAAAATGCCGTAGTGGCTACAGAGGACCGGAGCTTTTACAAGAATAGTGGGATCAACTATGGTCGCTTCTTCTTAGCCATTTTGACTTTGGGTCGCTCAGGTGGTGGATCGACCATCACCCAGCAGCTAGCTAAAAATGCTTATCTGTCCCAGGATCAGACGGTGGAGCGCAAGGCCAAGGAATTCTTCCTGGCACTTGAAATCAATAAGAAATACAGTAAAAAAGAGATCCTCACCATGTACCTCAACAATGCCTATTTTGGAAATGGGGTTTGGGGAATTGAGGATGCTTCCAAGAAGTATTTTGGGGTTTCAGCCAGTCAATTAAGCCTAGATCAGTCAGCGGTTCTCGCAGGCATGCTCAAGGGACCGGAGATCTATAACCCGCTCTATTCAGTAGAGAATGCGACCAACCGCCGCAATACAGTCCTTCAAAATATGGTAGCGGCTGGCTATATTGACCAGGCAACAGCCGATCAATCTGCTGCTGTTGATATCCATGGCCAGCTTGTCGATGCCTATGAAGGCAAGTCAGAGGACTACCGCTACCCATCTTATTTTGATGCGGTCATCAATGAAGCGGTCAACGAATACGGTCTCACCGAAGAAGATATTGTCAAAAATGGCTACCGGATCTACACCGAGCTGGATCAAAATTACCAAGCAAGCATGCAGGTAATCTATGACAATACAGCCCTCTTCCCGGTAGCGGAAGACGGCACGCGCGCAGAGTCCGGTAGTGTGGCCCTTGATCCTAAGACTGGTGGGGTTCGGGCTCTCGTAGGTCGTGTCGGTAGCGATGAAAATCCAGGATTTCGGACTTACAACTATGCTACCCAAGCTGCTCGTAGTCCGGGATCGACCATCAAACCTTTAGTGGTCTATAGCCCAGCTGTTGCAGAAGGTTGGTCGACCAATAAGGAACTGGATAATAGTACCACCCAATACGGAAGTTATGAAGTCAATAACTATGCAGGAATCCAGTCGAGCCCAACGGTACCGATGTACCAGGCCTTGGCAGAATCCCTCAACCTTCCAGCAGTGGCGACCGCTAATGAATTGGGCCTCAATACGGTCTTTGAGTACGGAAAAAAATTCGGTCTCAACATGGATAAGGTGGACAAATCGCTTGCTGTTGCCTTGGGAGCTGGTGTGACAACCAATCCGATGCAGATGGCCCAAGCCTATGGAACCTTTGCCAATGGCGGGGTCATGAATGATGCCCACCTCATTACCAAGATCGAAAATGCCAGTGGCCAAGTGGTCAAGAGCCACAGTCAGAAATCAACCCGGGTGCTTAGTGGATCCACAACGGATAAGATGACCAATATGATGCTGGGAACCTTCAGTAATGGTACAGGGGTCAACGCTGCGCCTTATGGCTATACCATGGCAGGGAAAACAGGTACGACAGAGACCAGCTTTAACAAGGACCTCTCTGGAGACCAATGGGTGATCGGATACACGCCAGATGTGGTCATCAGTCAATGGCTTGGTTTCCCAACGACCGATGAAGGTCATTACCTGACCGATAGTAGTGCCGGAACGGCGTCAGAGATCTTCCGCAATGTTGCCAACAGTGTCCTGCCTTATACAGACGGTACTCAGTTTGATTCGGTGAAGAACTCTTATGCTGAAAATGGCATTGCGCCAGTCGGAGAAGAAACGACAGAAACAGACAGCAAAGAAGACAAAGGTTTCTTTGAGGATGTCAAAGAAAAGGCGTCAAATATGGTCGATGATGCGAAAAAAGCAATCGACGAGGCCGATATCCCAGGAAAAGCGAAAAATGCTTGGGATACCTTTAAAGGTTGGCTTGGTTTCTAATCAAAAAAACGATTCAGAAATTCTTCTGAATCGTTTTTAATTAGAGTTCACTATCTGACAAGCTAAAGGTATCGCCGTGTTGGAGATCCCCGTACTGGTAGCCTCGTTTGAACCAGCGCATGCGTTGCTCCGAAGTCCCGTGGGTAAAACTATCTGGCACCGAGTAGCCGTATGCTTGCTCTTGGAGAGTGTCGTCACCGACTGCATGGGCCGCATTCATGGCTTCTTCGATATCACCGATATCCAAAAGGTTTCGGTCTTGAATGGAGCGGGCCCAGACACCTGCTAGGTAATCTGCTTGCAGCTCGATGCGGACGCTGATGGCATTCCTTTCCTTTTCAGAAAGTCCTTGCTGCATACGGTGGTATTTGCCAAGGATTCCCAGCTCATTTTGTACGTGGTGGCCGACTTCATGGGCGATGACGTAGGCCATGGCAAAGTCGCCACTAGCCTTGTATTTGGTGGTCAATTCCTTGTAGAAACTCATATCCAAATAAATTTTCTTATCGGTTGGACAGTAGAAGGGACCAGCCGATGCTTGCCCAACTCCACAGCCTGTCTTTGTCCGTCCAGTATAGAAGACTAGTTTGGGCTCCTGGTAGGTCCGTCCTTCTGCTTGAAAGACCTTGTGCCAATGATCTTCTGTTGTCCCAAGGACTTTGCTGACGAACTGGGCGTCTGCATCGTCGACATGGGTCTTATTGGTGCGCGTGACTTGGGTGGACTGGTAAGGTTGTGAAGTCCCATTTCCAAAGAGGCCCCCAAGGCTAGCTCCCCCTCCTAGAAGGACCATGACAAGGATGATGATGATCTTACTCTTGAAGCTACCAGGCGATAGCAAAATTTGTAAAATGCCCCCGCCAAGGTTACTGTTGCCTGAAGACTGGGAGTAACTTTGCCCTCGACGGTCTTCGATATTTCTACTTTCTTTTAAGTTATCACTTTTCATATTCGTCTCCTTTTGTTTTATTTTACCAAAAATGAGGAAAAAACCAGAGTGATAACGCTTTAGATTTGCTTTTTTATTAACAGTAGATTTTCTGTCCTTGTCAAAACGTGGAAAACTTGCTATAATGGGGTGAACGGAGGCGTTATGGCATTAAAAAAAGCAAGTCTAGCGTGTACGGTTTGTGGGTCACGCAATTACTCCATTAAGTTGAGTGGGACGCCAAAACCAACACGTCTAGAAGTCAATAAATTCTGCAAACATTGCAGCAAGTATACCATCCATAAAGAAACACGATAGGAGAGAGTTGTGAAATTCATTAAAGATATTTTCGTCTTACTAAAAGATACAACTTGGCCAAATCGCAAGGAAAGATGGAAAAACTTTATCTCAGTGATTGAGTACACCGCTTTCTTTGTTGCATTGATTTATTTGTTCGACAAAGTCATTGCACGTGGCCTATTGCACATGATCAATTTCTTTTAAGAAAAGAAGCCAGGCGGGATCCCAAGGGTCCTGCTTTTTATGGCCTTTTCTTAAAAATAAATCAGCAAACCTCTTTGCATTCCGGCAAAATGTGGTATAATGAAGCTAGGAAAAGGAAAGCCAAGAGGCTTTTTTTAGTATGTTCACAAAAGCTCGAGCAGGCTAAACAGAAAGAAAGGATGCCCAAATGGACAGTTTTGATAAAGGCTGGTTTGTACTACAAACCTACTCAGGATATGAAAACAAGGTAAAAGAGAATCTTTTGCAACGTGCGCAAACTTATAATATGTTAGAAAACATCTTGCGCGTAGAGATTCCAACTCAAACCGTACAAGTTGAGAAAAACGGTAAAACAAAAGAAATCGAAGAAAACCGCTTCCCAGGTTATGTCTTGGTCGAAATGGTCATGACAGATGAAGCTTGGTTTGTTGTCCGGAATACCCCGAACGTTACTGGTTTCGTTGGATCCCACGGAAACCGTTCAAAACCAACTCCATTGTTGGAAGAAGAAATCCGCAGTATCTTGCTCTCTATGGGTCAAACCGTTCAAGAGTTTGATTTGGATGTCAAGGTAGGCGATACAGTTCGTATCATCGACGGTGCCTTCACAGACTATACTGGTAAGATCACTGAAATTGATAACAACAAGGTCAAAATGGTCATTTCTATGTTCGGTAACGATACGGTTGCAGAAGTGAATTTGAACCAAATTGCTGAATTGTAAAAAAGAGAGAGTGGGACAGCTTCAACAGTCTGGGAGACTGTTGAAGGTTGCAGATAAAGGAAACATAGTTTCCGTCAACATAGGGCATCTTTGAAGCTTAAAAAGCGAACAAAGACTTAGGATACTTGCTTCGCAAGTTCTATCCGCCACCTCAAAGCAGTGCTTTGAGCACTCAACCACTGCGTCTTGCTCGACAATCCAAAAACAATTAAGAGGCTAGGACTTTTGTCCCAGCCTCTTTGTATGGATCGTTATTAATTTTTATCCAGACCAGTGATGCCTTTTAAGCGCTTGGTTTCTGCAGCAGACATAACATTAACGATCTGGTCTCCTTGTGTAGAGAAGTTAGATTCGTCCCCGTTACTATCTTTATAGACATAGCTGGTCCAACGTTCAGAACGCATAATGGCATAGGGTTTTCCGAGACGCTCGAGAGCTGTTTTTGGTGTATCGGATTTGGAAATGGCGCCAGTAGACTGGTGGTTGGCATCGCCCTCTTTTAAACGGAAGGTGATATCTGTTAGGACATTATTGTGGAAGAAAGCCATGATATCGCCATTATCTGTTACCCAAACATTAACCCCATCTCCAGGATTCGCACTGTCTGTACTACTTACGGGTTGACCAAAGGCTGCCACCATATCATCGTAACTAGATGTTGGTTTGTCTCCACCGACTTCTTGCCCATTCACTTTCATTATAATTCCAGTGCTCAGATGGAGATTCTTGAGTTTTTCGATCTCAGGAATGGATGCAGCTCCCGGCACATATTGGAGAGAAGAACCATCATCTGGATCCATGCTGTAGCGATCTGAAAAATCATCTGAGCTACTGCTGTCTGAAGAAGTGCTCGACGGTTTACTAGATGATTTTTTGGTTGAAGATTGTTTGATCGGTTTTCTAGAACTAGAAGCTGTTTTTGCTTGTTGCCCAGAATTGGCAGGTGAGCAAGCTGCTAGTGTTACTAGTGAAAGAAGGCCGATCGTAAAGAAACGAATGTTTTTCATAATAACCCTTTCTAATGTGCTTCGCCGATCAGGCGAGATTTTATTATATCAATAATAAAGGAATGGAGCAAATGGCAACAAAAAAACCCCCTATTGCTAGGGGAATTTTTAAAAGATAAAAGATGATAAAAAATTTTATTATCAAGGCGGTAGACGGATTTGAACCGACGATCAAGCTTTTGCAGAGCCGTGCCTTACCACTTGGCTATACCGCCGTAACATATAATATTGTAACCTAAAAAACAAGATAGGTCAAGAAAAACTTTTTCCTTCAAATCATTACAGATGAAGAATGCTGAAAAAATCTCTCAAATAGCTTGCGAATTCTAGGGATTTCTGCTATACTTATAGAGTTGTCTAAGACAGCAAATACTCATCTCGGATCCATTGTGGCACCGTTGCCCTTGTGGTCGTGCTGCAAGTTGACGTCTGAGAGAGGAGAAAAAAACAAAAAAGGAGAAACTACTCATGGCAGTAATTTCAATGAAACAACTTCTTGAGGCTGGTGTACACTTCGGTCACCAAACTCGTCGCTGGAACCCTAAGATGGCTAAGTACATCTTCACAGAACGTAACGGAATCCACGTGATCGACTTGCAACAAACTGTAAAATACGCTGACCAAGCATACGACTTCATGCGTGATGCAGCTGCAAACGATGCAGTGATCTTGTTCGTAGGTACTAAGAAACAAGCTGCTGATGCTGTTGCAGAAGAAGCTGTTCGTTCAGGTCAATACTTCATCAACCACCGTTGGTTGGGTGGAACTCTTACTAACTGGGGAACAATCCAAAAACGTATCGCTCGTTTGAAAGAAATCAAACGCATGGAAGAAGAAGGAATCTTCGACGTTCTTCCTAAGAAAGAAGTTGCACTTCTTAACAAACAACGCGCTCGTCTTGAAAAATTCTTGGGTGGTATCGAAGATATGCCTCGTATCCCAGATGTAATGTACGTTGTTGACCCACACAAAGAGCAAATCGCTGTTAAAGAAGCTAAGAAATTGGGTATCCCAGTTGTAGCGATGGTCGACACAAACACTGACCCAGATGATATCGATGTTATCATCCCAGCGAACGATGACGCTATCCGCGCTGTTAAATTGATCACTGCGAAAATGGCTGACGCTGTTATCGAAGGACGTCAAGGTGAAGACAGTGTTGCTACAGTAGAAGCTGAATTGGCAGCTACTGAAGGTCAAGCTGATTCAATCGAAGAAATCGTTGAAGTTGTAGAAGGCGACAACGCTTAATTTCATTCAATAAGTAACGAACCTAAGAGGGCAGGGCTCAGCCCGACCCTCTTCTTTTATTAAAAAAATATAGGAGAACAAAAATGGCAGAAATTACAGCTAAGCTTGTAAAAGAATTGCGTGAAAAATCTGGTGCTGGTGTCATGGACGCTAAAAAAGCATTGGTTGAAGTTGATGGTGATATCGAAAAAGCGATCGAATTGCTTCGCGAAAAAGGTATGGCTAAAGCAGCTAAGAAAGCTGACCGTGTTGCCGCTGAAGGTTTGACTGGTGTTTATGTAGACGGTAACGTTGCAGCAGTTGTTGAAGTGAATGCTGAAACTGACTTCGTTGCGAAAAACGCTCAATTCGTTGAATTGGTAAACGCAACAGCGAAAGTCATCGCTGAAGGTAAACCAGCTAACAACGAAGAAGCTCTTGCTTTGACAATGCCTTCAGGTGAAACTCTTGAAGCAGCATACGTATCTGCAACTGCTACAATCGGAGAAAAAATCTCATTCCGTCGTTTTGCTTTGCTTGAAAAAACAGATGCACAACACTTCGGTGCTTACCAACACAACGGTGGACGTATCGGTGTTATCTCTGTTGTCGAAGGTGGAGACGAAGCACTTGCTAAACAAGTCTCAATGCACATCGCTGCAATGAAACCAACTGTTCTTTCATACAAAGAATTGGATGAGCAATTCGTGAAAGACGAATTGGCACAATTGAACCACGTCATTGACCAAGACAACGAAAGCCGTGCAATGGTTGGTAAACCAGCTCTTCCACACTTGAAGTATGGTTCTAAAGCTCAATTGACTGACGAAGTGGTTGCTCAAGCTGAAGAAGATATCAAAGCAGAATTGGCAGCAGAAGGTAAACCAGAAAAAATCTGGGATAAAATCATTCCAGGTAAAATGGATCGCTTCTTCTTGGACAACACAAAAGTTGACCAAGCCTACACTCTTCTTGCACAAGTTTACATCATGGATGACAGCAAGACAGTGGAAGCTTACCTTGAATCAGTAAATGCTTCAGTAGTTGAGTTTGCTCGCTTTGAAGTTGGTGAAGGTATCGAAAAAGCAGCTAACGACTTTGAATCAGAAGTTGCAGCTACAATGGCAGCAGCTCTTAACAACTAAGAATAAACAAAAAGAGGTTTCGAAGGAAACCTCTTTTTTGTAAGATAAATTCATCTAAATAACTTTCCTTAGGTGAGTACGGACGTCAGCGAACTTCAAAGAAGTTCCATGACTAATTAAGATACAAAGGGCGTCTGCGGATAAAGTCAAAATAGGAAGTTTAACGAAGAATCTTTAGATTCTAGGAAAACTTATCTTTTTGACACAATCCGCCGCCCGTGTTCAATTAGTTTTGGACCCATTCGCTTTTCAAATTTTAAGCTCATGCTAAAACAGTTCCCCGAACTGTTTTACTTCCAAAACTCCCGAGTGCTAGAAACATGATTGTTTCTAGCACTTTTCTCACAGCGGAAAGTTTTAGTAGATGACTGAGTAATTCTAATAAATAAATTTTTTTGTTTTATAGAATTTATTAGATTTGTAAAAAAAACAGTTTGTCTATACTCTTAGAGGAACGGAAGCCTCTTTTTTGTATGCAAAAACTGAAGTCGATGCTTCAGTCTTTTGGTTAATGTGCAAAGGTATTGATTCCTAAAAGCAGGGAAAGAGTCCCCATGATGAGGCCGGCTAGAATTACTCCGAGCATGACTGCGAGGCTACTGCGTTTGAAGTCCCAGTCAAGGATAGAAGCTGCAAGGGCCCCAGTCCAAGCCCCAGTCCCCGGAAGAGGAATTCCAACGAAGAGCAATAGGGCCCAGAAGATTCCTTTGTCACCCGCGGCTTTCTCCAATTTCTGGCCACCTCTATGTCCCTTACTGAGACACCAGCTAAAGAAGCCTCCGATAATCGGCTTCTTTGCGCCCCAGGTGAGAATATGGCGGGCGAAAAAGAAGATCAGAGGGACAGGGAGAAGGTTTCCGATCACTCCAATGAGGAGCGCTGTCCATAAGGGAATGCCATTTGCAATGGCAAAAGGGATGGCCCCACGCAACTCAACGAGGGGAACCATGGAGATCAGGAAGGTAAAGATATATTTCATTGGTTAAGCCTTTCGATTAGTCTTCTTCATTCTATCGTATCTTTTCTCAATTGACAACTATGATCTTTTTAAATCTTTTATCTTGACTTTCTGGTGGAGGAAGCATATAATAAAGACATAGTTAATTAGAATCATTATAAAAAGGAGAAACAACATGACAACTATGAAACATGAAGCAGCTACTGATGTAGCAACTTTTGCACCATCTAATAAAGAAACTCTTCCAGAAACGAAAGCCCTCTTGAACCAAGTTGTAGCAGATCTCTACGTGGCTCACATTGCCCTTCACCAAGTACACTGGTATATGCGTGGACGTGGCTTTATGGTTTGGCATCCAAAAATGGATGAATACATGGACAGCTTGGATGCAACCTTGGATGAAGTGAGCGAACGCTTGATCACTCTTGGTGGCACTCCTTATTCTAGCATGACTGAATTTTTGGAACACAGCAATATTGAAGAACGCCGTGGAGCATTTACAAAAAATGTAGAAGAAAGCTTGACACGTGTTCTTGAAATCTTCCATTACCTTGATGGCCTTTACCAAAAAGCATTGGATGTCACTGATGCTGAAGGTGATGATGTAACTAACGATATCTTTGTTGGGGCTAAAGCAGAACTTGAAAAGAACATTTGGATGGTGGCTGCTGAACTTGGTCAAGAACCAGGATTATAAGATCATAAAAAATAGAAGCCTTTGGCTTCTATTTTTTTGCTTCGTAGGAGATTTCCACTAATTAAAGGAGTTCTTAATCTAACTATAGTTGGAGCGAAATTGAGACCTATCGATCCTCTTTTTTTGATATAGTTAATATGTGATTTTCTGCAGATGCAAGAAAGCGTTTATAAATTTAATTGTTAATCCTAAGAGGAGGTTCTTATGGGAAAGTCTTTTTTTGAAAAGCGTCCTGTGTTTAGTATTCGGAAGCTCCAGCTGTCATTACCCCTACCAGAGCTAAGGAAAAACCAGCGCCTCAAGACGATGGTCAACCCGTTTCTACTTCATCTGAGCGTGCTACAGAAACGGAAGCAACAGTTGCTCCAGATCAAAATCGTGTAGCGGAGGATATTGTGCAAGATCGAGAACGTGATTTTAATAAAGATTGGTATTTTAAATTGAATGCGACTCCTGGTGCAGAAGGGCGTCAAGTGGATGTCAAGGATTGGAAAAAATTAGATCTTCCTCATGACTGGTCTATTTTCTTTGATTTTGATCATAACTCTCCTGCTCAAAATGAAGGGGGTCAATTAAATGGTGGGGATGCTTGGTATCGTAAGACCTTCCGTTTGGACGACAAAGATTTAGATAAGAAGGTCCGCTTGGAATTTGGCGGGGTTTACATGGATTCCAAAGTCTATGTAAATGGACAATTTGTCGGTCATTACCCAAATGGCTACAATGCCTTTTCTTATGATATTACCCCTTATTTGAACGCAGATGGAAGTGAAAATACCATCGCCGTTCATGTGGTCAATCAACAACCAAGTAGCCGGTGGTATTCTGGTAGTGGGATTTACCGGGATGTTAAGCTGAGTGTAACGGACAAGGTTCATTTAGCGCAGTATGGGACTACGATTACGACCCCTCAGTTGGAAAAACAGCAAGGTGGGGCAGTGGATACAGTAGTGATGAGCCGCATTGTCAACCAAGATGATCAAGCTCATAGTATTTATGCGGAATATGAAATTGTCGATCAAAATGGCCAAGTGGTGAGCGAAAAAGCGCGCAGTGAAGCACGAGCTGTTCTAGCAGGTCAAGAGATCAACCTGTCTCATACCCTTCATGTTGAGCGACCAAAATTGTGGAATGTGACCGATGAAAAAGCTACTCTTTATACCCTTTATACGCGTGTCTATCGGGATTCGCAGTTGGTGGATGTGCAAAAGGAACGCTTTGGCTATCGCTATCTGAACTGGACGCCAGAAGGTGGCTTCTTCCTCAATGGGGTGGCTACGAAATTCCACGGGGTATCCCTTCACCATGACCATGGGGCCCTCGGAGCTGAGGAAAATTACAAGGCTGAATACCGCCGTCTCAAACAGATGAAGGACATGGGGGTCAATGCCATCCGGACGACCCACAACCCAGCGAGTGAACAAACCTTGCAAATTGCGGCCGAGTTGGGCTTGATGGTCCAAGAAGAAGCTTTTGATACCTGGTATGGTGGCAAGAAACAATACGATTACGGTCGTTTCTTTGAAAAGGACGCCACTCACCCAGAAGCTCGGAAAGGGGATACTTGGTCAGATTACGATCTACGGACCATGGTAGAGCGGGGTAAGAACAATCCAGCCATTGTCATGTGGTCAATCGGTAACGAAGTCGGTGAAGCAGATGGGTCAGACAAATCTGTTACAACCGTTCGTCGGTTGGTCAAGACCATCAAGGAAGTGGATGCAACTCGCTATGTCACCATGGGAGCTGATAAATTCCGCTTTGGTGATGGATCAGGAGGGCATGAAAAGGTAGCGGCAGAGCTCGATGCAGTTGGATTTAACTATTCAGAGGCCAACTATGAAAGCCTACGAGCTAAACACCCAAACTGGCTCATTTATGGTTCTGAAACCTCTTCTGCGACGCGGACACGGGGCTCTTACTACCACCCTGAAAGAGAATGGGTCGGTAGCAACCAAGAAGATCGCCACTATGAACAATCAGACTACGGTAATGACCGGGTTGGTTGGGGGCGGACAGCGACAGCCTCTTGGATCTTTGACCGCGATCATGCCGGCTATGCAGGGCAATTTATCTGGACAGGTACAGACTATATCGGTGAGCCAACACCATGGCACAACCAAAATGCCACACCTGTGAAAAGTTCTTACTTCGGTATTGTCGATACGGCAGGTCTTCCAAAGAATGATTTTTACCTCTACCAAAGTCAATGGGTATCGGCTGAAAAGCATCCGATGGTGCATCTCTTGCCGCATTGGAACTGGGACAACCCAGAATTGGCCAATCGTATCATGGATGAAGAAGGTCGGATTCCTGTTCGGACCTTCTCCAATGCCCACAGTGTGGAATTGATTGTCAATGGGGAATCACAAGGAGCGAAGACCTTTACCAAGAAGACCACAGCTGATGGCCGGACCTATCAGGAAGGGGCAAATCCGGATGAACTCTATCTAGAGTGGTTAGTTCCTTATGTACCAGGTAAAGTGGAAGCCATTGCCCGCAACGAAGCAGGAGAAGTGATTGCGAAAGATCAAGTCGAAACAGCCGGCAAGGCTGCAGGTGTTCGCTTGTTGAAAGAAGAACATGCGATTGCAGCAGACGGTAAGGATTTGACCTATATTACCTATGAAATTGTTGATGAAGAAGGCCGTGTCGTGCCAACTGCCAATAATGTGGTGCATTTCCATTTGCATGGACAAGGCCAAATTGTCGGTGTCGACAACGGGGAACAAGCCAGCCGTGAGCGCTACAAAGCGCAGGCAGATGGCTCATGGCAACGCAAAGCCTTTAACGGCAAAGGTGTGGTCATTGTCAAATCAACTGAGCAGGCGGGTGCCTTTACTCTGTATGCAGACTCAGACCGCTTGCAATCAGACCAAGTCAGTCTCTTTACAGGTAAGAAGGACCAAGCGGAACGCACCGTATTGGGTGTGGAACCCGTTCGACAAAGTGTTTATCTGGGAGAAGAGCCAGCTTTACCAAGTAAGGTCAATGTGGTCTATAGCGATGGCAAAGCCCAAGAAGAAGCCGTTGAATGGGAAAGAGCAGACTATAGTCGGACTGGCCAAGTTCGTGTGACAGGTCATGTTCAAGGACGCAGAGTCGAAGCTCTGGTCGATGTGATCGGCGTGGAGCAAGTCCTTCCAGTTATCAAACAAATCCCGCAGGGAGCAGACCTAGCGACAGTGGATAAGACTGTGCAATTGGTCTTCACAGATGGCCGAACAGTTAGCTATGAAGTTGATCAATGGACCTTGGAAGCTGGTCAAGAGGAGCAATTGTCTACACCAGGTGCTCGCTTGAAAGCTACAGGACTCCTAGGCAATGGGGAAGCAGTTCAAGCGATTCTGGTGGTTGCTGGTGGAACAGTCAGCAAGGCTAAGAAACCAACAGTACAGCTAGATGGAGTAGCCCTTCCAAAATTTGGCAGTGGCAACCATACTATTTTCCGTCCGCTGGCTTATGGTCAAGAGCCTGGTCAGGTCACAGCAAGTGCAGAAAATGCCCAAGTAACGGTCCTACAAGCTAATCGCGAAAATGGTTTGAAAGCTCAAATTTTTGTCACTGCTAAGGATACGGGAGCTGTACAGACCTATGCTGTGCAATTCCAAGAAGAAAGTCCACAGATCCAGCGTTTAGAATTACGTCTGCCAGAAGGGCAAGAACTCAAGGAAGACCAAACGGTAACGCTTGATGTCTTGGCTCATTACCAAGATGGCAGTGTAGCTAGCCTCAAAGCAGATCAAATCGATGTGAAGACAAGAGCTGGTAGTCAAGGAAAAGCAGTCGCAAGCAAGAAAGGTTTGGAACTGCGGGAAGCAGGATTGGTTCATTTAGAAGCCAACTTCCAAGGACAAACAGGAGAAGTCAGCTTTACCATCACACCAAATCCTGAAGAAAAGACAGTTGTCAAGGTGCGTCCTGTACGAATCAGTACCGATCGAAACGTGTTGCCAGCTCTTCCAGAAACCGTCTTGGTTGAGTATGACAAGGGATTCCCTAAAGAAAAACGCGTGACCTGGGATGCTGTGACCGCAGATCAAGTCAAGGATTACCATAGCTTTACAGTCACCGGTCATGTAGAGGGTGTGGAAAAAGAAGCCCAAGCTCAAGTCACGGTTGAAGGCATTATCGCTGTAGAAGAAGTCAGCACCACCACTCCAGTCGGAGAAAAACCAGCACTTCCAGAAAGCGTGCGGACTTATCATTCCAATGGCAAGACCTATGCTGCTAAGGTAGCCTGGGATGCGGTCGATCCGCAACTCTTGGCCAAAGAAGGAGAAGTTGTCCTCTCTGGTCGTGTAGAAGGAACGGATCTTCCAACCCGTCTTCATATTCGTGTTTCCGCAAATACAGTCAAGGGGGCCAACGTAGCAGAGCAATGGACAGGATCTGTCTTGCCACTCGCTTTTGCAAGTGACTCTAACGATGCGGATCCAGTTGCTAAGGTCAATGATAAGGTCATCTCCTTTACCGATGCTCCAGCTAACCGTTGGACCAACTGGGGCCGTGACAATGCGGAAGATTCTGTTGGGATCTTGTTTGGGGACTCTGGTATCTTGACCAAACGTGCAGTGGACAACCTCCATGTCGGTTTCCATGAAGACCACGGTGTTGGAGCTCCAAGTGAGTATGTGATTGAGTACTATACAGGAGAACAAATCCCAACGGTTCCAAGCAATCCAAATCGCGTCAAAGATGAAACAGACCATCCATTTAACAACCCAGCCAACTGGAAAGAAGTCAGCCACCTAACCGTTGAAGAACCGGTAGCAGCTGGTAAGATGAATCATTTCAGTTTTGATAAGGTCGACACCTATGCCGTTCGGATCCGTATGAAGACGCCAGAAGGCAAGCGTGGAAGCTCTATTTCAGAGATTCAGATCTTTGCCAATAAGGTTGCGCCAGAAGAAAAGAGCCAGTTGACCATTCGCGTCAATGGCGATGTCTTGCCAGGTGTCAATCCAAGTGTGACCGATTACTATATCGATGCGCGTGATCGGGCTTATCCACAAGTGGAAGCGACAGCTAGCCATCACGGTCTTGCAACGGTTGTGCCAAGCGTCCATGAAGGAGAGCCAATCCGCGTCATCCACAAAGCAGAAGATGGCACCATCTTACAAGAATACCGCCTCCACTTAATCAATGATGCCGAACAGTTGAAACAGTCTAGGATACTTGAAGATAAAGACAATCACTAGCTTATCTTTGGGCTTTTTGTTCAAATAACTAAATATGAGCAAGATAAAAATAGTGAGAGTCACTGGCGATCAAAATGAGATGTGTTAAAAAGCAAAGATAGGAGGAAACAGCTGTGAACGAGCACCAAGAAGAATCAGAGCATTCCTCAGCAGCAACGAGTGAGAAAGAAAACCGCACAGTTAGCCAAGGGACAGAAGCCACCCAACCAGCTACTTCTCTAGATGAGGAGTCTGAGATTGCGGATTATGGACCTCTTCCAAGCAAGGCTCAAATGCAATACCACCGCGAAGAACTAGCAGCCTTCATCCACTTTGGGATGAATACCTACTACGATCGTGAGTGGGGAGATGGGCAAGAAGATCCTTATTATTTCTATCCAGAGCATCTGGATACCGATCAGTGGATCAAAACCCTGAAAGATGCTGGTTTCAAACGGACCATCATGGTCGTCAAGCACCACGATGGCTTCCTCTTGTATCCTTCTAAATACACCGACCATACCATTGCCAAAAGTGGTTGGAAGGAAGGAAAAGGCGATGTCCTAGCTGAAGTTTCAGCTTCTGCTAGCAAGTGTGACATGGATATGGGGGTCTACCTCTCCCCTTGGGATGCTCACAGCCCGCTCTACCATGTGGATACAGAGGACCAATATAACGAATACTATCTCAACCAGCTCAAAGAAATCCTTGAAGATCCAAAATATGGAAACAAGGGCAAGTTCGTAGAAGTCTGGATGGATGGAGCGCGTGGCGATGGGGCTCAAAAAGTCACCTATACCTTCGACAAGTGGTTTGATGCTATTCGTAAGGCCCAAGGGGATATTGCCATCTTCTCAGCTGAGCCGACCAATGTTCGTTGGATTGGAAATGAAAAGGGAATTGCTGGAGATCCAGTTTGGCATAAGGTCAATCCAGATAAGATCCGCAACAATCCATCCAATAGCTATCTCAATCACGGGGATCCGGAAGGGAAGCAATACTCAGTGGGAGAAGCGGATGTTTCTATTCGCTCCGGCTGGTTCTACCATGACAAGCAAGAGCCTAAGTCCTTGCGCGAATTGATGGACATTTACTTCAAATCGGTCGGCCGTGGAACCCCGCTTTTGCTCAATATTCCACCCAATCAAGATGGGAAATTTGCGGATGCCGATGTAGCCCGCTTGAAAGAATTCCGCCAGACTTTGGACCAACTCTACAGTGTGGACTATGCGGCAGGAGCTTTGGTCGAAGCTGACTCGACACGGCGCAATGCTCATTATTCAGCCAGCCATTTGACAGATGGGGATGAAAAGACCAGTTGGGCACCTGCAGATGATGCCAAGACCGGCTCTTTTGTCCTCGATCTTGGAAAAGAGCAACACTTTGATGTGGTCGAGCTCAAGGAAACCATCGAGAAAGGCCAACGGATTTCTGGCTTCACCATCGATGTGGCTGTGAATGGCCAATGGCTTCCTTTTGGAGCTGGTTCAACCGTAGGATACCGCCGTTTGATCAAGGGACAACCAGTTGATAGTCGCTATATCCGGGTGTCCATCACCGATGCCCAAGCCACTCCAATCTTGAACGGAGTATCTGTCTATAAGACGCCAGCCAGCATTGAAGAAACCGATGGCTATCCGCTTGGTTTGACTTATCATTCTGACCGGACAGCTGAGCGGGCCAATGGCCAGTGGAATGAAGAGGGAGAAGGCGTTCGAGGCACCTCTATGTGGACCAAAGAAAAGGGAGCTTCCGTGACCTATCAATTTGAAGGCACCAAGGCCTATGTCGTCGCAACTGTCGACCCTGGTCATGGGGAAATGGATGTCTATGTCGATGGACAAAAGCTAGCGACCGTCAATACCCAAAGCCCAAGCCGCAAACGGAGCCAAAAGGTCTATGAAACACCGGATTTGACAGCAGGATCTCACACCTTGACCTTGGTCAATAGCAAGGGAGATGCGATCGCAACGGAAGGGATTT
>JAPJPE010000002.1 GCA_030825825.1 Streptococcus sp.
GACAATTTGCTAAAAATGTACAGACAGCTATTCAAGAAAAAGCTGGGAAATTTAAATCTATCTAGCCAAGAACTTCCATTTAAATATGGAATCTGGAGTAACATCCAGATTTTTTAATAAATTTAAAAAATTATGTAAAAAAGTGTTGACAAAGGAATCAGTCTGCGTTATAATAATTTATGTAAACAAAAAGAGGTTGGAAAATCTCAAGAGTTTACAAGATCAATAGTGGAAAGGAGATGGTAATATGCTATTTCCAGAATTAAGACAACTAATTGATAAAAGGAAAAATAGAAACTATTAGCCTGTAGGGCTATTATTAAATCAATGAATTAAAATTATGTAAACAACCAAACAGCAGCCAATTGGTCTGCTAATTTTCAAGAACGAATTAAAATTATGTAAATTAGAGGTAACAACTATGAACAACAACTTTAACAATATGGATGATCTTTTCAATCAACTAATGGGCAACATGGGTGGTTTTCGTTCTGAAAGCCGTCGCTACATGATTAATGGTCGTGAAGTGACACCGGAAGAATTCGCCATCTACCGCCAAACTGGTCAACTTCCAAATGAAGGAAGTGAGCAAGCGCAACACCATCAAGGTAAAGGAATGAAACAAGATGGGATCCTTGCAAAACTTGGTCGCAACTTGACCGAAGAAGCACGTGAAGGAAAATTGGATCCGGTTATCGGACGCAATAAAGAAATTCAAGAAACGGCTGAAATCTTGTCTCGTCGTACTAAGAACAACCCTGTCCTTGTAGGGGATGCCGGTGTTGGTAAAACAGCCGTTGTAGAAGGTTTGGCACAAGCTATTGTGAACGGGGACGTTCCAGCTGCCATCAAGAACAAAGAAGTCATCTCCATTGATATTTCTGGTCTTGAAGCAGGGACTCAATACCGTGGTAGCTTTGAAGAAAATATTCAAAATCTGATCCAAGAAGTCAAGGCGATGGGAAATGTCATCCTCTTCTTTGATGAAATCCATCAAATCCTTGGTGCAGGTAGCACAGGTGATGGTCAAGGATCTAAAGGTCTTGCGGATATTATCAAACCGGCTCTTTCACGTGGGGAATTGACAGTCATTGGGGCAACCACTCAAGATGAATATCGTAATACCATCTTGAAGAATGCGGCTCTTGCTCGTCGTTTCAACGAAGTGAAGGTTAATGCTCCATCAGCTGAAGATACGTTCAAGATTCTTCAAGGAATCCGTGATCTTTATGAAAAACACCACAATGTCATCTTGCCAGATGAAGTTTTGAAAGCAGCAGTTGATTATTCGATTCAATACATTCCACAACGTAGCTTACCGGATAAGGCCATTGACTTGGTCGATGTAACAGCTGCACACTTGGCGGCTCAACATCCGGTAACAGATGTTCATGCTGTGGAACATGAAATTGAAGAAGAAAAAACCAAACAAGAAGAAGCTGCGGCGAAAGAAGATTACGAAGCAGCTTTGAAAGCAAAGGTTCGTATCGAAGAACTTGAAAAGAAAATTGAAAACCATACAGAAGACCATAAGGTAACTGCAACAATCAACGATGTAGCTGAATCAGTAGAACGGATGACTGGTATACCAGTTTCTCAAATGGGTGCAACTGATATCGAACGTTTGAAAGATATGGGTCACCGTTTGCAAACTAAGGTTATTGGTCAAGACAAGGCTGTTGAAGCAGTGGCACGTGCTATCCGTCGGAACCGTGCAGGATTTGACGAAGGTAACCGTCCAATCGGAAGCTTCCTCTTTGTAGGTCCGACTGGTGTCGGTAAGACGGAATTGGCTAAACAATTGGCTCTTGATATGTTCGGAACCAAAGATGCCATCATCCGTTTGGACATGTCAGAATACAGCGACCGTACAGCCGTTTCTAAATTGATTGGTACAACAGCTGGTTATGTTGGTTATGATGACAATAGCAATACTTTGACAGAACGTGTTCGTCGTAACCCTTACTCAATCGTCCTTCTTGACGAAATTGAAAAGGCGGATCCTCAAGTGATCACCCTTCTCCTCCAAGTTTTGGACGATGGTCGTTTGACAGATGGTCAAGGGAATACGGTCAACTTCAAGAACACTGTAATTATCGCTACTTCAAACGCTGGCTTTGGTTATGAAGCTAACTTGACAGAAGATGCGGATAAACCAGAACTCATGGATCGTTTGAAACCTTACTTCCGTCCAGAATTCTTGAACCGTTTCAACGCTGTGATTGAATTCTCACACTTGAGCAAGGAAGACCTTTCTAAGATCGTGGATTTGATGTTGGTAGATGTCAATAAGACCCTTTCTAAGAAAGAAATCGACTTGGCAGTGAGCGATGCAGCTAAAGAATATATGACTGAAGAAGGTTATGATGAAGTGATGGGTGTTCGTCCACTCCGTCGAGTAGTTGAACAACAAATCCGTGACAAAGTCACAGACTTCCACTTGGATAACTTGGATGCTAAACACCTAGAAGCTGATATGGAAGATGGTGTACTTGTGATCAGAGAAAAAGACACAAAGAAGGAAGAAAACACTGATAAACAAGCAGAATAAGGCGAATTAGTTTGTGAAAATAGAGGCTGCTATATGATAGCAGCCTTTATTTTTTCTTCCCACCTGGGGGAAATTATTCGCTGTATAAGGCCAAAATCCTCCTATTTGGGCCAAAAAAACATCAATAATTAGTGAAATTAACCCAATTTGAGCAAATTTATTAATAAATAAAGAAAATAAGTATATAATCTATACAAGAATAAAATTTGAGGAATGGAAGTAAGATGAGCAATACAATTGATATCTACTCAACTCCCGAATACAGAAAAGTAGAAGCCGTTGTTCAACTGATGGTTGATGGTCGCTTGACGAGCTATCGTGTCGCAACTGAAACAAACATCAGCAAAATGAGCTTGGCGACTTTGACTAAGGGAACGAGTAAAATCAAAAATATTACCTATCAAACGGCTTTGGCCTTGATTGATTGGTATGATGAGAATCACGAAAAGTATGGCATTACGATTGACTAGTCAGTAGCCCACTTTTCGTGGTTTTTTCTTTTGCATCAAAATCTGATACTGGAGTCTGATTTTGCTTGAAGAGGATGGGAAAACTTGAAAAGACGGGCGAAATTTGATATAGTATAGCATATATGAAAATTAAAGGAGAAACATATGCAAGGCGGAAGTTTGCTAATTATGCTTGTTCTGATGGTCGGTTTGATGTACTTCATGAGCCGTAGCCAAAAGAAACAGTACCAAAAACGGATGGAAAGTTTGAATAAACTTCAAAAAGGAAATGAAGTCATCACGATTGGTGGCTTGTACGGAACCATCGATGAAGTCGATACAGATCGCAAGACCGTTGTCTTGGATGTTGATGGTGTCTACCTGACCTTTGAATTGGGAGCGATCAAAACAGTTCTTCCTGTATCAGAAGGAATCTCAGCTACTGCTACAGAAGGTGCTAGCTCAGATGCCGATTCAGCCATCGAAGAATAATCATCAAAGAAGAGGCAAAGGCCTCTTTTTTGGTGGGCAAATAGGACGATGTGATGAAGGAAAGCCTTGCTGGTTCAAAAAAGAGGCCAGAGTCCCTATTTTATGGGGATTTATGGTATAATGAAGCGATAAATATTGAAATAGGTAGAAAAACATGTTTCGTTTTAAGAAAAAAGAAAAAATCGAGATACCTTTAGAAGTCCCGAAACACATTGGAATCATTATGGATGGCAATGGTCGCTGGGCGAAAAAGCGGATGCAACCGCGCGTCTTCGGTCATAAGGCGGGGATGGAAGCTCTCCAAGAAGTGACGATTGCAGCAAAAAATATGGGGGTTCAGGTCTTGACTGTCTATGCCTTTTCTACGGAAAACTGGACACGCCCTGAAGATGAAGTCAAGTTCATCATGCACTTGCCGGTCGAGTTTTATGATCGTTTCGTCCCCGAATTGCATCGCAACAATGTCAAGATTCAAATGATCGGTGATACCAAGAAATTACCAAAAGAAACGCTGGAAGCTTTGGAAAGAGCAGAAGCGATGACCCATCTCAATACAGGCTTGATCCTGAATTTCGCACTCAATTATGGTGGACGTGCTGAGATCACTCAGGCTGTGAAGCAGATCGCCCAAGAAGTCTTGGATGCGAAGTTCAGCCCAGAAGATATCACAGAAGAGATGATCGCAGATTCTCTCTATACTGAGAGTTTGCCACGTGTCCTAAGGGACCCGGATTTGATTATTCGTACCAGCGGAGAGATCCGTTTGAGTAATTTCCTTCCTTGGCAGGCTGCTTATAGTGAGTTGTATTTCACAGATGTGATGTGGCCAGATTTTGGAGAGGAAGCACTACGAAGTGCCATAGTAGAATATAGCCATCGCCATCGGAGATTTGGTGGTGTTTAGGAGAAGATGATGACGAAAGATTTACAAAAACGTGTGATTTTTGGAGGAATTGCCCTGCTCTTTTTCATTCCAACAGTAATGGTTGGAGGGGTGTTCTTCCAGATTGTGATTGGCTTGATCGCCATGCTAGGGGTTCATGAATTGCTCAAGATGAAGGGGCTTGAGACAGCGACCTTTGAAGGAGCGCTAGCCATGTTAGCGGCCTTTGTCCTGACTTTGCCGATCGAGGACTACCTCCCTTACCTTCCAGCAGATGGCAATATGATTGCTTATGGTTTGGTTGTCTTGATTCTCATGGGGACAACTGTTCTTGCTCAGAATTACAATTATGAAGATGTGGTCTATCCCATTGCGTCTAGCTTTTATGTTGGACTTGGTTTCCATTCCTTAGTAGATGCGCGAATTGCTGGTATTGATAAGGTTCTTTTAGCCCTCTTTATTGTTTGGGCTACAGATTCAGGTGCTTATCTAGTAGGAAGTCGGTTTGGGAAACGCAAGCTCATGCCTGCGGTTTCTCCTAATAAAACGATTGAAGGCAGTCTTGGGGGAATCTTGTCTGCAGTTGCGGTAACTGTGATCTATATGATCGTGGATCGTTCTGTGGCGGGTGGACATGGTTTTCTTGCGATGATCTTCTTTACCATCCTCTTTAGTATCGCAGGTCAGTTTGGAGATCTGGTAGAGAGTGCGATTAAACGCCACTTCGGTGTGAAAGATTCTGGGAAATTTATTCCAGGACATGGTGGTGTTCTAGACCGCTTTGATAGTTTGATCTTTGTCTTTCCCTTGATGCATTTCTTGGGCTTGTTCTAAGACAGAAGAGATAGAAAGGAAACCACGTATAGAACGATGCAGTTTATTGCCTTTATTGTTATTTTTGGAGTGATCGTTCTCGTTCACGAGTTTGGTCATTTCTATTTTGCAAAAAAATCGGGCATCCTGGTGCGAGAATTCTCGATTGGGATGGGTCCCAAGATCTTTGCCCATATTGGTCAAGATGGAACAGCCTATACGATTCGCATTCTACCTTTAGGTGGCTATGTTCGTATGGCTGGCTGGGGTGAGGATACAACTGAGATTAAAACCGGAACGCCTGTCAGCTTGACGCTAAATGAGGCTGGCAAGGTCGTCCGGATCAATCTTTCAGGAAAGAATCTGGATCAGACAGCCCTTCCCATGAATGTTACCCAGTTTGACTTTGAAGACAAACTGGAAATTACGGGTTTGGTTCTCGATGAGACCAAGACCTATAGTGTTGATCATGATGCGACCATCGTTGAGGAAGATGGGACGGAAGTGCGGATTGCGCCGAGAGATGTTCAGTATCAGAATGCCAGCATTTGGGGACGGTTGATCACCAACTTTGCGGGTCCTATGAACAACTTTATCCTCAGTATTGTCGTTTACTCACTTCTAGCTTTTATGCGTGGTGGTGCGATTGACTACTACAGCAACAATGTTCAGGTGGCACCCGATGGGGCGCTGGCTAAGGTTGGTGTTAAAAACAATGTTCAGATCCTTCAAGTCAATAACGATACCGTTAGCAACTGGGATGAGCTGACAGACGCTGTTGAGAAAGCAACCAAGGACAGCAAGACGGCTCCTGAATTGACCCTGAAGGTCAAGACAGATGGCCAAGAAAAAGAAGTTAAAGTGAAGCCAACCAAGTCAGGGAACCGTTACTATCTGGGTGTGACAAACGGCCTCAAGACAGGATTTATGGATAAACTCTTGTCTGGTTTTACAGATACCTGGAATACAGCGACACGGATTTTGGGAGCTTTGAAAGATATCATTTTCCACTTTAGTCTCAATAAACTGGGTGGTCCAGTTGCCATCTACAATGCCAGCTCACAAGCTGCTCAATTAGGGATTCCGGCAGTCTTGTCTCTTATGGCCATGCTCTCTATTAATATTGGGATCTTCAATCTAATCCCGATTCCGGCTTTGGATGGAGGGAAAATCTTGATCAATTTGATCGAGGTCGTCCGGAGAAAGCCATTGAAACAAGAAGTAGAAACCTATATGACGCTTGCAGGTGTAGCTGTAATGGTTATTTTGATGATTGCTGTCACCTGGAATGATATTATGAAATTATTTTTGAAATAGAAAAGGATATTGTCCATGAAACAAAGTAAAATGTTGATTCCAACGCTTCGCGAAATGCCAAGCGATGCTCAAGTTATTAGCCATGCTTTGATGTTGCGTGCAGGTTATGTTCGCCAAGTATCAGCGGGTGTCTATTCTTATCTGCCACTAGCTAATCGTGTGATTGAAAAAGCAAAAGGCATCATGCGCCAAGAATTCGAAAAAATTGGAGCAGTAGAAATGCTGGCTCCAGCCCTTTTGAGTGCGGATCTCTGGCGTGAATCTGGTCGTTACGAAACTTACGGGGAAGACCTTTATAAGTTGAAAAACCGTGAAGGCTCTGACTTTATCTTAGGTCCAACTCACGAAGAAACCTTTACCGCTATTGTGCGCGACTCAGTAAAATCTTACAAACAATTGCCATTGAATCTCTACCAAATTCAACCAAAATACCGCGATGAAAAACGCCCACGGAATGGTCTTCTTCGGACCCGTGAGTTCATCATGAAAGATGGTTACAGTTTCCATGCCAACTATGATAGCTTGGACGTTACTTACGATGAGTACAAGGCAGCTTATGAGCGGATCTTCACCCGCAGTGGCATCGACTACAAGGCCATCATCGGTGATGGTGGTGCCATGGGCGGAAAAGATAGCCAAGAGTTTATGGCTGTTACACCTACTCGTACAGACTTGGACCGTTGGGTTGTTTTAGACAAATCGGTGGCTTCATTTGATGAGATTCCAGCAGAAGTCCAAGAAGAAATCAAAGCAGAATTGCTCAAATGGATGGTCTCTGGTGAAGATACCATTGCCTATTCAAGTGAATCAACCTATGCTGCGAACTTGGAAATGGCTACCAATGAATACAAGCCAAGTAACCGTGTCGTAGCAGAAGAAGAAGTAAAACGCGTGGAAACGCCAGGTGTCAAATCGATTGATGAAGTGGCAGCCTTCTTGAATGTTCCAGAAGAAGCGACTATCAAGACTTTGGTTTACATTGCAGATGAAGAGCCAGTTGTAGCCCTTCTTGTTGGCAATGACCAGCTTAATGAAGTGAAGTTGAAAAATTACCTCGGAGCAGATTTCTTTGAACCTGCAACCGAAGTGGAAGTGAAAGAATTATTGGGAGCTGATTTTGGCTCTCTCGGTCCAGTTGATCTTCCTGAAAATGTTAAGATTATCGCAGACCGCAAGGTCCAAGACAGCCGTAATGCAGTAGTCGGTGCCAATGAAACAGGCTACCACTTGACTGGTGTCAACCCAGGACGTGACTTTACTGTAGAATACGTCGATATCCGTGAAGTTCGTGAAGGCGAAATCTCACCAGATGGGAAAGGGGTCTTGAACTTTGCACGTGGGATCGAAATCGGTCACATTTTCAAACTCGGCACACGCTACTCAGCTAGCATGGGAGCAGATGTCTTGGACGAAAACGGTCGTGCGGTTCCAATCATCATGGGCTGCTACGGGATCGGTGTGAGCCGTCTTCTTTCAGCCGTTATGGAGCAACATGCACGCCTCTTTGTCAATAAGACTCCAAAAGGGGAATACCGTTACGCTTGGGGAATTAACTTCCCTAAAGAATTGGCGCCATTTGATGTGCATTTGATTCCAGTCAATGTCAAGGATGAAGCGAGTCTTGCTTTGACCAATCGGATCGAAGAAGCCTTGGTGAATAAAGGCTACGAAGTCTTGGTGGATGACCGAAATGAACGCGCTGGTGTCAAATTCAGCGATAGTGATTTGATTGGACTTCCAATCCGCGTAACAGTTGGTAAGAAAGCAGCTGAAGGCATCGTAGAAGTGAAAATCAAAGCAACAGGAGATACCATCGAAGTTCATGCGGATAATCTTCTTGAAACCCTTTCAATCTTGAACAAATAAGAAAAAAGCTTTCTGAGCCTTAACCAGGTGTTAAGGAACTCAGAGAGCTCTTTTTATTTATCTTCTTTGAGGCCTTGATCTTTGAAATAGGTAAAGAGATCTTGTGGTTTGCCTTTAAGATATTTCAACATGGTAGTGTTGGTTTCTTCCCCTTGATCAGCCAGTAATTTCACAAAATCTTCTTTTTTCATTTGAGTAAAATCAACATGCATAACGTTTGTATAGGTCTGTTTATCATCATCGATTTTGATGCTTGTGTTGATCCCAGCTTGTCCGTTAACACCGCGTTTGGAATTTGCTTTATCAGCTTCTTCTTGGTAGACTTCCTTCAATTCAGCGACATCTGATTTTTGCATATCTTCCGGTATTGGTGCAACGCCCATGATGGTCATCGAAACAATCTCATCTTTTTTGTAGCCAATTTGAATTTTGTTTTGGTAGTGATCACCGAGGTCGCTAACAAAGGTCTTGGTTTGGACTTGCTCCTTTTGGGTTTGAGTGGCCTCTTGCTTGGAAGAAGCGCTAGTAGTCCCTTTTCCTTGTTGGCCTTGGCTACAAGCAGTAAGGGCAAGTAGACAGACAGCGGTAAGTAGAAATTTTTTCATAAATACTCCTTATAGGTTAATGGTGTTCGATCTTGTATGAAACAAGTTTTGAACAGGTTTCATTATACCATAAAAGTTTTAAAAATGAAAAAATATACAAAAATCTTCAAAATTTGCTTTTAAAAACACCTAAAATCAACAATTTTTATCTATGTGTTGAGTTAATGTAAAAGGACAGAGTGTCTTCTTTTCTTTCCAGAAATAATACTAGTTGGAGACTACTGGGGCAAGGAATTCAGAAAATATATTACAGGTTTGTGACAAAATGTTACACAATTGTAACAAAGTTACAATGTTTTATCAGTTAGCCCTCTAAACTTGACATTCTGGCAATATTTCATTAAGATATTTTTAAGTAAATAATACAAACAGGGAGAAAAAGGTAAAATATACAGTTATCTGGCATTTTACTAATTCGTACTAAAATGTATTGTTTATGAAAAAAATATAAGGGTATCAGCCCAAAAGGAGAAAAATATGGCTCAAATTAAATTAACTCCAGAAGACCTACGTGCTTCAGCACAACGTTATGCACAAGGTTCTCAAGAAATCGATCAAATCCTTACTACTTTGACTCATGAACAACAAGTCATCGACGCAAACTGGGATGGATCTGCATTTGATAGCTTTGAAGCACAATTCAACGAATTGTCTCCAAAAATCAAACAATTCGCTCAATTGTTGGAAGACATCAACGGTCAATTGATCAAAGTTGCTGATATCGTTGAACAAACTGACCAAGATATCGCTGCACAAATCCACTAAGATAGTCTTGGAGGTGATCTTACTTCTTGTAGGTAGATCACCCTTTTGTCTTTTGATATATAGAAAATAGGGGTTAGATTCTTAATTCCTAACCCCTATTTTGTATCTATGAATTAGAAAAAGGAAAAGGTATGGAAGTTAAAAATAAAAAATGGTTAAAATACATCGGTCAGAGTGCGGTTGTGCTCCTTTTGATGGGATCTGTCGTGGGTCTGTATACGACTGTTCAAAAGGACCAAAAGCAAAACGAAGCCAAGACCGTGCAAACGACAGAAAACACCAAGCTCAACATTGCGGTTGTCAATGAAGACAAGGCGGTCAAACTGAATGATAAAGAATACAACCTTGGGGCTAGCTATGTAAAGAATATCGAACGGGATAATTCGCAAAACTGGTCTGTACTCCCTCGTGGAGCCGCTGAGTCAGGACTTGCAGATGGCAAGTACCAGTTGATGATTGTCATTCCAAGTGACTTCTCAGAGAAGGTCTTGGAAGTGAACGCGGTTAATGCAGAGAAGACTACGGTGACGTATAAGGTCAATGCGGCTGGAAATTCTCAGGTTGAAAACGAGGCCAATAAAGTCGCTAAAGATATCGTTTCAGACTTGAATAGCCAGTTGGTTGATATGTATATGGTCAGCATTTTGAGCAACCTTTATACAGCTCAGAAGAACGTGGAAACAAGTAACAAGATCCAATCGACCAACATTGGTTCATACCGGAGTAACTTGCTGGATTCAGCTTTAGATTCCAAGAATATTTTCCCAAGTCTCTATAGCTTGTCTACGTCTTCTGTCGAGTCGAATAATGCCTTGAAGACAGTCCTTGAGTCTTATACACAGGCTTTTGATCAATTGACCCAATCTCAGGATCAGTACGGTCAAAACTTCGACACATTGATCAAGCAACGCTCTGAGGATAAGATCAGCCATGAAGAGTTCATGAATCAGCTGATGTCCATGAACCAGTCTGTTGTCAGTGAAAAGACCCAAGAGTTGTATAAGAATCTACAACAAAACCAAGAAGCAATTACCAAACAATTGAGTCAACCAACTGAAACAGAAGGAGATGCTTCAGGTACCAAGACCTATGCAGGCTTGACAAAAGATGTGAATGATCGTGTGGCAGACCTCGAAAAAGGGATCAAGGCAGAACGCGACAAATTAGATGAGCATGAAAATAACATCGAGTCTTCTGTAAAAGCGAAGATCCTTGACTACTATGGTCTAAAAGAAGGAGAAAAAGTCACCCTTCGTACCTTGATTGGGAAGACGAGTATCAAGACCTTAAGTGAGGCACGTAATAAAGCGGATGATACTATTCGTCAAGCGATTGAAAAGTTGCCGTCTCTAGATCCAGCTAGTCTTAATCTCAATAAATATGGCAACCTCAATACAGCAATTCATTTTGATAGTACTTTTGCTGGGACGATGGCGAAAGCAAATGGAAATGCTGATGATTTAAAAACTTTGGCTGCAGAAGTAGATGCCAAATCAACTGCAGTTGCCGATGTCCTCAATGCTAAATCTGGAAAACAGAAGGTTAGCATCCAAGTACCAGCAGGAGTCAAGGTGGATACTTGGACCTATGATGGACATACTTATGCAGGTAGCGGCGAGCAGGAAGTCGAACTGAAAGATGGCAAACAAATCCAAATTCACCTTGTTGAAGATGGAGGAGCTATGCCAAGCGCGATTGATGTTGAAGTCCTTGTGAATGGGGTTTCTTCAACTAGTGTGACCGTATCTGCAGATGAATTGAGAACAGCTGTTGCTAACTATGCATCGAAAGCTAGTGAAATCGCCTTGGATTATCAACGCGCGGGAGCATTGATCGATGCCTACTATCCAGAAGATGACAACCATGTTCGTCATTCACTCTATGATCCAATCGAAGATATGGATCTGACAAACGCTTTGGTCGACGTCGTGAAGGCTGCTGTTTCAAGTAACATAAAGGACTACCGTAAGAGTATTGAAACGGATGAATCTGGGGATGCTACGAATAGTGTGAAAGCTCAGTTAGATGGCACCCTTAAACAGTTGCAAGACTTAGGGCCACAATTGCAGGCTAACCTTGCAGCAATCGAAAACACCAACAAGGATTTAACCCAAAATATCAATGATCAATTGACGCAGTATGCAGACCTTCAAAAACGTTTAGAAGAGATCTCAAAAACACAAGAAACAGTGACACAAGCTCAAACCAAGACCGATGCAGATTTGTCAGCCCTTGGGTCTGAATACACGTCATTATTGAGCTCGACAGAAGGCGTTAAGAGCTCATCTCGTAGCAATGTAGAAGCTGCTAACTCTACCAATGAAATCTTTAGCCAATTGAACAAAGAATTGGAAAGAGCCCAAGGCAATACAGAGAAATTGTCTAGCAATGCGGAAAGTTTGATGGGTGAATTCGATAAGGAATTGTCTGAAAATGGAAACTTCGTTGAAGCCTTCCGTAAAGTCTTCAACAACGCCTATGAAAATGGTGTGCCAAATGAAGTCTTGCTCGACTTCTTGTCAAATCCAGTTGCAGAGAAATCTACTTCTGTGAAAGCGACCATCAACGTCTACCGTCCATTTATCTGGATCTTTATGCTAGAAGTCTTGAGCCTCTTTACAGCTTATCTCTTTGCGACTCAGCCAATCATCCGCAAGGTGAAAGATCGTTTCAAATTGAATCGCTTGCAAGAGTCTGATCTCTTGTCTGTCGGTGTCCTTGTGGGACTTTCTCTCATTCTTGGACTGGTGATCGGAATGATTTCAAGTATTCAACTCTCTGTTGGTCGTGAATATGTACCTTCATGGGTATTCTTAGCGGTTCTAGCAAGTTTTGTCTTGGTACAACTGCAATACCTCCTCTTGAAACACTTCCGTGTGATTGGAATGGGACTGGCCTTCTTCATGTTGATTAGCTATGTCTACCTATCAAGCGCGATCGGAACGACCGCGACCTTGTCAGGCCTTCCAGCACTGGTGAAAAATGTCAACCTCCTTTCTATTTTAGAAGGACAGTTTGCGGGTTACTTTGATGGACAAACAGCCGGTATCGGCGTCTTCTTCGGATTGTTGGTCTTCTTCGGACTTTTGGCGGCTGCCAATATCTTCATTCCAAAGAAGTTTACTCAAACAAAGGAAATTGAATCAAGCTTATGAAAAAAATGATGTATCTTCTCTTTGTCTTTAGTCTCTTGCCAGTAGTTGTTGTTTCTGCAGATGATTTTATTGATAATCGTCTGCAGGTCAACAACTCACGTCTTGAGACAGAAGAGGAAAAGACACTCGGGGGCCAATTGGATGCGACTGAGTCTCTTTTCAATGAGAAGGATCAGAAAAAATTAGCAGATGAAAAACGCAAGCAAGAGAAACAATTGACCGATTCAGACGGCCAGTTGTTTTCTGCTATAAAGGGAAAGAAAAAAACAGGGCCTGAAGCGGACCTGTTCCAGCCGGAAAATCAAAAATTATCTAAATTTGAGTCCAATGTGGAGGACAATTCGGCCAGTTTGGCGGATTTTATTCCAGCCTTGCAAATGCTGGCTTGGAGTGCCCTTCTCTTTGGGATTGCTGGCTATATTTCTTATCGAATCTATAGAAAAGAGGCCTAAATGGACCAACATATCAATGTCACCTTCCGTATGAATGGGGCAAGCCATGACCTCCGGATCCCAACGCGGATGGAGGTGCGACGCTTGATTCGGGAATTGGATCAGATCTTTGGGTCTGCCATGGAGCCTAGAAGCAAGTATCAATTGCGCGTGGTAAATAAGGGCATCTTGCTGGATGAAGGCAAGGTGGTACAAGAGCATCCGATCACGAGTGGTGATCTGATCGAAATTGAGGAGTGGTAAGGTGAAAGAAGAACAATTTACACTGGAAGAACAAGTCTTCCATTTTGAAAAAGAAGAAACGAGCTGGCGACTGGACCTCAAGCGTTCAGAAGTGGATAGCCAGGATTTACGCAATTTATGGATTTTGGATCTCCATCATCCCCTGTTTTTAGAGCAGAGCATGACGGCCGATCAAGACCAGATTCATCTGACCTATCAGACAGATGCGCTGGGCTTGAGTGCAGAAGAAATCCAAGAATTACCCGTATCAGACCGTCTTCGTCTAGCTATCAATGTCTTGGATTTGGCGCCAGCCTTGGAGCTTCCAGTGACCTTTATGTTGCATCCCGTCAATTTGTTTGTGACCAAGGATGCCCAAGTCAAGATTGCTTACCGCGGGGTTCCGGGAATGATGGTGCCACGCAAGTGGGATCAGGTTGAATTTTTGCGCCAGGCTAAGTGCTATGCCGTTACTCTTTTTGGTGATTGGGACTTCATGGAGCTCTATCAAGGGACGCTTGAATTAGAAGATCTACCAGATTTCTTGGTAGAAATCCGTGATGCCGCTAGCTTAGAAGAGATGAAAGCTCTCTTAGAGAAAGCCTACCAAGAACGCAAGGAAGAGGAAGAAAAGACCTTGACCTTGGTTTCAAGCCGTCAACACCGAATCTTTAAGTTGGCAACTGTATGGCTTTCCGCTGTAGTGGCCCTCTTACTTTTGCCTTTGATCTATTTGGTCTTTTTCCAAGCACCCTTTAAAGAAAAGTTGCTTCAAGCGGATACAGCCTATCTCAAGGTAGACTATACCGGTGTAATCGATGAGTTGGAAGGAGTAGCTCCAAGCAGTCTTCCAACGACACAGAAATATGAGTTGGCGACGTCTTATTTGCAAGGCTTGAATTTCTCAGAGGACCAAAAGAAGGTCATACTTAACAATGTTACGCTCAAGTCAGACAGCCTCTATCTCCACTACTGGATCTATATCGGCCGTCATGACTTTACCCAAGCGCTGGATACAGCCAAACGAATCGACGATTCAGACTTGATCATCTACGCCCTTCGTAAAGAAATCAAGGCGACACGTGATAGCGAAAAACTCTCTGGTGAACAGCGCGAGAAAAAACTCTCTGAGCTTGAGGGTGAATACAAGAAATACTGGGATGCCCGCTCTAAACTCTTAGAAGCAGAGACAGATGAAACCAAAGCTTCCACTAGCAGCTCAACAACGGCTTCGTCTACAGAAGGCTCCTCAACAGAAAGCTCGTCTTCTACAACTGCAAGCTCGACTGAGTCTAGCGACCACAAGGAGTAGTCTATGAAAAAACGTATCATACTCTATAAAAAAGGTTTTCGCTATGAGCTAGCGCTAGAAGAGGGAAAGACAGCCACCGTATCGAATCAAGAAACGGCTCAGTTGACCATTTCTTCGCAAGAAAATCCCCTTCATTTCCAATGGAGTCAAGGAGAAATCTTCTACCAGTATGGTGAAGACAAGGGTGTGCTTGAAAATAGCAAGATCCTTGGGGATGTAGTCTGCTACTTGGCGACAGGAGAAGTCCATACCTATGAACTGCTAGACAAGGAAGAAATCCTGGTAGCAGATGAAAAGGGTGCGGATGTGCGCTTGCACTATCCAGTACGCTTTCTCCTTGTGAAAAAAGAGCAGACATGGACTTGCCAGCTCTTATCTGGAAAACTCTACCATAACCATAAACTCGTCAGTGAAGCGACTTTTCCACTGGCCTTTGGGGATGAGCTGGCCATTGGAGATGTGACCTTTAAGCTCTATCCGGAAGAATTTGGCGTGGAAGGGGCTGTAGAAGTAAGTCCTTATTTAGTGCCGCGTTTGCATTCACGCTATGACTTTTACAAGGACTACCCAGAGTACCACCGGTCTCCGCGGATTATCTACCGGAGTTCGGAAGACAAGATCTTGATCAATCCTCCGGGAGCGGAGCCTCAAAAGCCATCGGATGAACTCTTGAAGTTGATCATGCCCCCTCTCATCATGGTTGGGGTGACCCTCTTGATCACCATTTTCCAACCGCGGGGGCTCTATATCATCGCGACGGTATCCATGTCTGTGGTTAGTGTCATCTTTTCGGTCCAAGGATTCTTCAAGAATCGTAAGAAATACAAAGAAGACAAGAAAGAGCGCGTGGAGCTCTACCATCTCTATCTCAAGGACAAGGCCAAGGACTTGGAACAGCTATCTCGTAAGCAGCGAGAAGGCATGTTTTACCATTTTCCAGCGATTGAAGACTTGACTAAGATGGTCAAACGCTATGACTCACGGATCTACGAAAAAACACCGCTTCATTTTGATTTTTTGGCCTATCGTTTGGGATTGGGCAAGGTTCCAACCAGCTATGAGCTCAAATATGGTCAGGAAGAGCGCAGTGGGAAGAAAGATGCCTTGGAAGAAGAAGGCTATGCCCTTTTCCAAGCTCACCAAAAGATCGACAATCTTCCGATTGTAGCTAGCCTTAATCGGGGACCTGTCGGGTACGTCGGCCCTCGTCCTATCGTGCTAGAGCAGTTGCAACTCCTGGTTTCCCAATTGGCTGTCTTTCACTCTTACCATGATCTGACCATTATTCCGATCATTCCAGAAGAGGAAAAAGAAAGCTGGGATTGGATGCGCTGGTTGCCTCATGCAACTCTGCAAGACATGAATGTCCGTAGCTTTGTCTACAATCAGCGGACACGCGATCAGGTCTTGAACAGTCTCAACCAAATCCTCAAGCTCCGCAAGGCGCAAAAAGAGGAAGAAAAAGCTAATGATACCAAGATCTTCCACCCTCACTATGTGGTCCTCATCACCGATGAAACCTTGATTTTGGACCATGTCATCATGGAGTTCTTCCGTGAGGATCCGACAGAGCTCGGCTGCTCCATCATCTATGTGGCAGACGTGCTCTCATCTCTTTCTGAAAATATCCAAACCGTTATCTCTATCAAGGACCGCAACCAAGGGCAATTGCTCTTGCAAGAAGGGGTACTACGGGAGCTCGACTTCCAATTGGATCACTTCCCTGAAGGTTATGACAAGGAAGCCATCTCGCGTGGCCTTGCGCCCCTCAAGCATATCCAACAGCTCAAGAGCTCGATTCCAGACTCGGTAACTTTCCTTGAAATGTACCAAGCGGAAACGTTCAATGACCTCAAGGTCTTGAGTCGTTGGGAGAGCCATGCTCCTTACCAAAGTTTGGCCGTGCCGATTGGTCTGCGTGGGAAGGACGATTTGGTCTACCTCAATCTCCATGAAAAAGCTCATGGACCCCACGGTTTGATCGCGGGGACAACCGGTTCTGGTAAGTCTGAAACCATTCAGTCTTATATCCTGAGCCTTGCCGTCAACTTCCACCCCCACGATGTGGCTTTCCTCCTCATCGACTACAAGGGTGGGGGAATGGCCAACCTCTTCAAGGATCTGCCTCATTTGCTTGGGACCATCACCAACTTGGATGGTGCCCAGTCTATGCGGGCCCTAGCCTCTATCAATGCGGAGATCCATCGTCGGGAGCGGCTCTTTGGCCAATATGGGGTCAACCATATCAACCAATACCAAAAGAAATTTAAACTGGGTGAAGCGACCGAACCGCTTCCTCACCTCTTCTTGATCAGTGATGAGTTTGCCGAACTCAAGGTCAACCAACCAGACTTCATCAAGGAATTGGTCTCTATCGCACGTGTCGGGCGTTCCCTCGGGGTGCACTTGATCCTTGCGACGCAGAAACCTTCTGGGGTCGTGGATGACCAGATCTGGTCCAACTCTCGCTTCAAGCTAGCCCTCAAGGTAGCAGACCGTGGCGACTCCATGGAGATGCTGCGGACGGCAGATGCGGCTGAGATCACTCAGACCGGTCGTGCCTACCTCCAAGTCGGAAATAACGAAGTCTATGAACTCTTCCAAACCGCCTGGTCTGGAGCAGACTACCAGCCTGAAAAGGACCAACTAGGGATCGAAGACCATACCATCTACTTGATCAATGAACTGGGCCAATACGAAGTCCTCAACCAAGATCTCTCCGGTCTGGATATGGCAGAAGAAATTAAGGAAGTGCCAACAGAGCTAGATGTCATCGTGCAAGAAATCAACCACTTGCACCAACAAGAAGGCATCGCAGCTGTGGCCCAACCATGGTTGCCACCGCTCAAAGAGCGGATCACGCTGGATGAGTTGGACAAGGTCGTGCCGATCGAGGCTTGGCAAAAACGGACAGCTCCAAGCGTCCTGATCGGGGTAGCCGATATCCCGCAAGCGCAAAAGCAAGAAGCAGTCGCCATCGATCTGTCAAAAGATGGGAATATCCTCCTTTACGGAAGTCCAGGGACAGGAAAGACGACTTTCCTTCAGACAGTCGCAATGGATCTGGCCCGCAAGCAGAGTCCAGAAAATCTGACCATGTACCTGCTTGATTTCGGAACCAATGGTCTAGCACCACTGACTCAACTGCCACATGTGGCCGATAGCTTGCTACTCGATCAGACAGAGAAAATCCAGAAATTCATCCGGATCATCAACCGCGAGTTGGACCGTCGCAAGAAACTCCTCTCTGAGCATGGGGTCGGCACCATCGCCCTCTACCGTGAAGTGACCGGGAAGCAAGAGCCAACCATGGTCATTTTGATGGATAGCTATGAGTCCATGAAGGACGAGCCTTATGAGACAGACCTCTTCAAACTCTTCATGCGGATCTCCCGTGAAGGTCTCAGCATCGGTGTGCACTTGATCATCACAGCTAGCCGACAAAACAACCTACGGGCTCAGCTCTATTCCAACTTCAAGCACCAGCTGACCTTGCCACAAAATGATATCTCTGAAGTCCGCGGTATCGTGGGAGCAACCCCACTGGCAGCTACGATGGAAGACATCAAGGGACGAGCACTCATGAAGCGTGGCGAAGTTGATGTCGTCCAATTCGCCCTACCAGTCGCAGGGGACAATGATATCCAAATTATCAACAACCTTCGCGATCAAGTCCAAAGTCTCAAAGAGATGTGGACTGGCCAAACACCAGCAGGCATCCCAATGGTGCCAGATGAGTTGACAGAAGCAGCCTTCTATGGACGTGAGGACGTGAAAGAGTCCATGGAAAATCTAGAATTTCCAATTGGACTTGACTTTGAAATGGTCAAAACTATCAAGATTCCATTTGATCGCTTGAAAAATCTGGTATTTATGGCGGACTCTCCAGAATCACTGGAAAATCAGCAAAAACATTTGTTAAATACAGCACTTCAATTTGGATCAAAATTACATATTATGCTGGTGGATCCATTAGAAGAATGTATTGCCTACAAGGATAGAGTTTCTACTTATATTAGTAGTAGCCAAGAAATCTCTGAAATTGCTAAACAATTAATATATGAGGTTGATCGTCGTCTTGAAAAAGATCTATATTCAGACTGGTTGATCATGATGCCAACTATTAAGGCAATTGTTGATCACGGACTCACAGAAAAAGATCTACGCTATCTATTTGATAATGGACCACGAGCTGGTATGCACTTTGTAATAGGAAGTGAATATGCCTATCTTGGAAATAACATCAATGAAGTACCGAAATATCTCAAAGGCAATGCTCAATGGTTTATGATCGGTATGAGATTGATGGATCAAATGTTCCTAGATAAGCCTTATAATAATCGAGAAGCACGTCTTGCTTCAGATGAAATTTACTTGCATGATCGCAAGCAAGCTATTAAACTTAAAATCACCAAGAATGGATAGGGAGGTAACTATATGACACCAATACAGAGTAGAGAAGAAGTCGCAAGTTCTATCGCTTCAGGAATAGCGAGTGCGGCAGGAAGTATAACAGCACCTGGCCCAGTCACACTAGATGGATCGAGTGAGTATCCAGGAAATAGTACAGCTGCAGAAAAAATTCCAGAGGAAGCCAACTATGCAGCCTCAATTAGTGGTGTGCTAAATGATTTTGTAGAATTGATCCATGGGGTTGCGGCAGAATTTGTAGCCATGGATAGTAATATCGCGTCCAACATCGATGCCAATACATCTAATTTACCAGAAACCAGTGCAGCTCCTGGTGAGAGCGGAGAGTTTGTACCAAATTCGGGATACTTTGCAGAATAATGAAACCAATCACCTTAGAAGAGATCGATAAAAAGAAGAAAAACATTACCCAATCGCTCGATCAGCTGAACTTAGAAAAAAGGAAAGTGGAGAGAGCAGAAAAGGAAATGTTTGAACTACATCGACAAAGCTTAAAACCTCTTCGTCAGATCTTAACGCTGCCCATATCTTCCAAAGACTATCAAGTCTACGAAAATCTAATCGTGAGTGTAGAAGGCATCGGAGCTATGGTTGAAGAATGGTCTGAAGGACGAAGAGCGGATATTAAGAAGCGAGAAAATCAGCTGGATGAGCAATTAAATGAACTCTACCACGCTAGAAAGAAACTATTAATAGAACAGGAGTCGAAAAAGTAATATGGTCAAAATGGTATTAGGATCATCGGATGCACAAGGACAGACCATGTCTTCCGTTGGAAAAGCTAGGGTAACTGCCTATAATTCAGCGGTTAAAGCCCTCTCTAACTTCAATGGAGCGGGTGACTTGCAAGGGAGTGCCTATGATTCAGGGAAAAAATATGGAGTGAGTGTGATTACGCCACTGATTAAAGGGGCAATCATGTATTCTGAGTACCTCAGTGAAGCCGTACCCAAACTCCCCTCAAAATATCGGTCAGAAGTTGGGGGAGAAGATCTGGATTCAGCCGTACTTGAAAGTGAAATCCAAAGCCTTGAAAGTAGTATTAGTAGTCTCAGAGGTACTTTTCGTGCTATGGAAAGTAGTGATCATGCGGATAAGAGTCTCCTGCAAAATATATCTTCTCGCATGGATAGTTTAACATCTCAAAAAAATGAGAAGATGGAAAAACTTCGCAAGTTGAATCTATTTGCAGGGAGTTCCAATGAAGTATTCTCAGGAGAAGGTGCTAAGAGCATGGACACTGTGGTGAAAAACTTGGCTTCCGGATTGAATATGATACAGGGAGATTTTGCGAGCTTCGGTGGGACATTCCCCAAACATTCTGGAAAAACGTTAAACTGGGCTAAGAGTATCGAAGGCGAATGGGATAAGAAAGCCAAGATTGATGAAGATTATCAGAAGGTTCTTGAAAAGGCAAATAAAGGTAAGGAACTATCTGATGATGATGTGAAGAAGATCAATGCATACAAGAGTCGATATTCTAATAGAGAATTACCGGAAAATATTCAACAGAAATTAAATGCATATAATGACAAAAAGAAACAAGAAATTAAGAGAAATAAGAAAATTGAAGAGACTGCAAAAAATGCACCTCGTGATGTTTCTACAGCAGTAGCAATAGAAAAAATAAGTAGTGATACCGAAGATAAGATTATTAATGCTGGTGCTAAAAAAGCTGCCCAGAAAAGTGCTGAAATATATGCGAATAGATATAACATTACCATGAGTAATGGAAAAAATATGGGAAGAACACCAGGGGCTACTAAAGCTGCCATGGAAGCAACGGAAAATTCTATTGAAGGAACAAGTCGAGCTATAGGAAAAAGTGTTAGTACAGGACTTGGTCTAGTAGCAGGCGTTGGTATTGATATGCTTTTTGGAGATTCAGCTGATGAGGCTTGGGGAAAAGAAATTACCAATACTGCAGCGACTGCGGGGACTCTTGCTTTAATTGAAGGAGGAAGTGCTGCATTGGCCACTGCAGGTATAATATCTAATCCAATTGGTTTAGGATTTGGTGCAACAGTTGCTATTGGGATTGGTATATCATATGCAAATGAATGGGCTAGAGAAGCTTTTCCAGAGGTGAAAAAATTTGAGGATAATGTCGGCAAAGCTGTTGTTTCTGGCTGGAATAATGTTGTGAACGGGGTTAAAGGTTTATTTTCATGGTAGATAAAAAAAATATTAAGGGACGTGTTTTTAATATAACTTTAAATGATAAGACTATCCAAAAAGGTTGGTACCTTATTGTGACAGATACGGGTCAGGAATATCTTGTACAAAGAAATTGTAGTTTATCAATTAAGAGGTCTTTTAACATTTATCAAACGAAATATCAATTTATCAGACATACTATGGAACCAAGACAAAACAGAGTTAAGAATTATTCTACTATTGGAATTGTTGTTCTCTTATCTGCAGTTACTCGTATGATTATTCCGATTGAGTTTTGGTTTGGACCTACAAATACAGGAATGAATTTATATCAAGGCAGTCTAAATTTATTGATTCTTATTTTAACAGTGTTCATTTCATTTTTATACGTATTTGTATATAGAAAATTGAAATTAAAATTTTACCTAGAAAAAAGAAAATCATTTCTTAAGCGCATTGGAAGAGTTAGAGCGCTGACACCATTAAAAACGACAAAAGAAGGGAATAGTTTTTGGTAATGTTGAAACAATTTTTTATAAAAAGTGTAGCCTATGTTTTTTTATTTCTTATTTTTGTCTTACCAATATTTTTATTTGCCTATTTTGTTCAGTTTAGACTATTTTTAATGTTACCTATAGCACTTTATATTTTTCTATTTTATAATGGAATTGTTATTGATGAACATGATCAGGTTGTAGAAGTAGAGATTGAGGAGAGTAATAGTTAGATTTGTATAATTTTTTTCAATATATAAAGGAGAGAATTGATGAAAAAAAATAAATTATTGACGTTAGGGAGTGTGGTATATCTAGAAGGTGGAACAATACCTGTAATGATAGTACTTCGACATCCAATTTTCAATATTAAAGAGAAAATGTGTTACTTTGATTATGCAGCGGTTAACCAGCTTACTGGACTTGAGCCAGATAAAATAACGTACTTTAACCATGAGGATATAAGTGAGGTAGTCTTTGAAGGATATGTTAGTGAAAATGAGAAACGAATCCAAAAGGGATTAGCAGAATGGATTAAAGAACATCCGGAAATTCCCAAAGGAGACGTTGATCAAATTAATTTAGTTTTATATGATGATCAGTCGTAACTAATATTGCTGGTTTGATTTATCTAAAAATTTCTCAGCGCTTGAGAGTTTGCATATTCCTCTAAGGAAATTTACTAAGAAGTTTTTATTTGGCTCTTTGTCAACTGTAGTGGGTTGATAAAAAGTTACAACCTGGAGAGGACCAAATTGGTTCTCTCTTTTTCATTCCCTCATCTCTCTCCACTTAGTAACGAACTTGCTCTTCAAACTAAATTTCGGTATGATAGTAAAAACTGTTTTTTACATCCAACTCAATCATAAAAGAAGGAAAATGATCCATGAAAAAGATGATGGTATTGCTGGCGAGTGTGCTTGTATTAACAGCCTGCGCTCAGCCGAAAAAAGAGGCGAAAGAGGTAACTACAAACAAAACGGAGCAAACTACAAAGGCTTCCTCGTCTGCTAAAGAGGAACAGGCCTTAAAATTTGTAGTAGCGCCTCAGTATGAAGGAAAAACATCTGATTTGATCGAACTGGGTAAGAGGTTAGTAAAAGAGCATCCAGAGGCAGGTAAGCAAGGTGAGATCACTGTGTATTATACAGGGAACACCTATACTTTGAACCAACAAGAATATGTTGTATTTATGTTGGTCAACAAAACGACAACGAATATTGATCGTGATGCGACCTTTCAAATTAGCTGGAGTTATGATGGCCACTCGATTTATCAAGATCAAGTGGTCCAGTATAGTCTATCGAACAACCCTAAGTTACCAACCCAATCAGCGACTCTCTTGTTGCTTCCTTTGACAAGTGAACAAAGCTCGATCGTAGAGAAGATATCAGATGAAACGAAGATGAGTCTGAGTATCACAGATATCATGATGAAGTAGGTGATGAGTATGCCCGATATCAGAATACTTCTAGTCATTGCTGTGGCTGTTATTGGATTTCCTTTGTTTCCGTACTCTTTTTTGGACATTTTTATAGAAGAGAAGTTAGGATTAAGACCCTCTCGTCAAAGAGCGTTGAGGGAGTGGTAGTTGGCTATAAGAGGATACAGATTGTAGTGGCTCCTATTGTAGAATATAGAGTGGATAGTCAGACCTAGCGTAATAGCCTGAAATATTATCGGGTAGTGCGGGTAACCCTCCCTTGGAAAACGAATCAAGCGGCTAGTGACATTGATTTGATGGCGCAAAGGATAACTATCTACACCAATTCTACAGTCTCAAAGGGCAATCTTTTTCAAGATGCTTTTCCACTGGGATCGAGCATGACGG
Organism: Streptococcus sp.; assembly: GCA_030825825.1. Lineage (GTDB taxonomy): Bacteria > Bacillota > Bacilli > Lactobacillales > Streptococcaceae > Streptococcus. The sequence continues at coordinate 23,796 of JAPJPE010000002.1, forward strand.
TTTGGTATAATCCAGCCTGTCCAAAAGAATCATACGTTGAACGCTATAGTGGGCTAGATAAATCTTATAAGAGGGAAATGTGGATTGGAATCTGGATGTTAATTTTATTTCCTATTTTAGCAGTTGTAGCCATCATCATGGGGATGAAGTATAAATGATGGATCAGCCCTAACTGAATATATGAAACATGAAAAGAAATCACCGTCCTATCGGTGATTTTTTTGTCTTCACTTCCCCCTCGAATTAATCCTTAAATTGTGATAAAATAAGGGTTACGAATGTTTTTGAATGGTCTGTTTTTGCTTAGAAAGTAGGCCACTCAAAAGCGAGCAAAAGAATCAAGATCAAGGGAGAAACAATGTCCAACACCTTTGAAATTTTAATGGATCAGCTGGATATGCCGCTGGTGATGCGATCTTCCAGTGCCTTTTTGCATGCGGAGATTCAAGAAGTCGTGGTGCATAAGGTTAGTCGGGTATGGGAGTTCCGCTTTGCCTTTGCGGAAGTCTTGCCGATTGCTTTGTTTAAGGAATTGCGCCAGCGCTTGAAGGAAGAATTTTCAAAGACGGGAAACCAGGCAACCTTTAGTATTCAAGTGGCCAATCAGGATTTTTCTGCTGATTTGTTGCAGGCCTACTATCGGGAGGTCTTTGAGGAAGGCCCTTGCGCTAGTCAAGGCTTTAAGGGGCTGTACCAAGACTTGCAGGTGCGCGCGGAAGGGCAGGAATTGATCATCTCAGGGCCTTCTTCGGTCGATACAGAGCATTTCCGTAAGAACCATTTGCCCAATCTTGCCAAGCAGTTGGAAGCCTTTGGTTTTCCGCATTTCACCTGTCGGGTGGAGTCTGATGATGCGCTGACAGAGCAAGAAGTGGCGCGTTTTGAGCAGGAAAATGAAAAGATCTTCCAAGTAGCCAATGAAGAGACCTTGCGAGCTATGGAATCCTTGGCCCAGATGGCTCCGCCACCTGCGATTGAAGAAAAGCCGGCCTTTGATTTCAAAGCTAAGAAGGCTGCGGCTAAACCTAAGCTAGACAAGGCCGAGATCACTCCGATGATCGAGATCACAACGGAAGAGAACCGGATTGTCTTTGAGGGTGTGGTATTTGACGTGGAGCACAAGGTAACACGGACCGGTCGGGTCTTGATCAGCTTTAAGATGACCGACTATACTTCTAGTTTTTCCCTTCAGAAATGGGTCAAAAATGAGGAAGAAGCCCAGAAGTTTGACATGATCAAGAAGAACAGCTGGCTACGGGTGCGGGGAAATATCGAAATGAACAATTTCACGCGCGATTTGACCATGAATGTCCAAGACATCCAGGAAGTCGTCCATTATGCCCGCAAGGACCTGATGCCAGAGGGCGAGCGCCGGGTAGAATTTCACGCGCATACCAATATGTCGACTATGGATGCCCTGCCGGAAGTCGAAGAGCTGATCGCCAAGGCAGCTGAGTGGGGGCATAAGGCGGTGGCTATCACTGACCATGGCAATGTGCAGAGTTTCCCGCATGGCTTTAAAGCAGCCAAGAAGGCTGGGATCCAGCTGATCTATGGGATGGAAGCCAATATCGTAGAAGATAAGGTGCCCATCACCTATAACGAGGTGGATCTGGACCTCAATGAAGCGACTTATGTGGTCTTTGACGTGGAAACGACAGGACTGTCAGCCATCTACAATGACTTGATTCAGGTCGCTGCTTCTAAGATGTACAAGGGCAATGTCATTGAGGAATTTGACGAATTTATCGATCCGGGCCATCCTCTGTCCGCCTTTACGACCCAATTGACAGGGATCACCAACGAGCATGTTCGGGGGGCTAAGCCCTTGGTACAGGTCTTGAAGGAGTTTCAGGCCTTCTGTGAGGGAACGGTTCTCGTTGCCCACAATGCCACCTTTGACGTGGGCTTCATGAATGCCAACTATGAGCGTCATGGTCTTCCCAAGATCACTCAACCGGTCATCGATACCCTGGAATTCGCCCGCAACCTCTATCCAGATTTTAAACGGCATGGTTTGGGGCCATTGACCAAGCGCTTTGGGGTAGGCTTGGAGCATCACCACATGGCCAACTACGATGCGGAAGCGACGGGGCGCCTGCTCTTTATCTTCATCAAAGATGTCGCTGAAAAGCACGGGGTGACCAATCTCAAGGATCTGAATATCGATTTGATCGATGAAAATTCTTATAAGAAGGCTCGAGTCAAGCATGCGACTCTTTATGTCAAGAATCAGACCGGCCTTAAGAACATGTTTAAACTGGTCTCACTTTCTGGGACCAAGTATTTCGAAGGAGTCCCTCGGATTCCCAAGACTGTGCTGGACGCCCACCGCGAGGGCTTGATCCTCGGATCGGCCTGCTCAGAAGGGGAAGTCTTTGATGCGGTCATGTCGCAAGGTGTGGATGCGGCAGTCGAAGTGGCTAAGTACTACGACTTTATCGAGGTTATGCCACCGGCTATCTATGCGCCCCTCATTGCCAAGGAGCAGGTCAAGGACATGGACGAGCTCCAGACCATTATCAAGAGCTTGATCGAAGTGGGGGATCGTCTCGGCAAGCCCGTTCTTGCGACAGGAAATGTCCACTATCTGGAGCCGGAAGATGAGATCTATCGGGAGATCATTGTCCGTAGTCTCGGTCAAGGGGCCATGATCAACCGGACCATTGGGCACGGAGAAGATGCCCAGCCAGCGCCTCTGCCAAAAGCGCATTTCAGAACTACCAATGAAATGCTGGACGAATTTGCCTTTTTGGGAGAAGACTTGGCGCGCAAGATTGTTATTGAAAACACCAATGCACTCGCAGAGACCTTTGAGCCGGTCGAAGTGGTCAAGGGGGACCTCTATACGCCATTTATCGACAAGGCCGAAGAAACGGTTGCGGAATTGACCTATAAGCGGGCCTTTGAGATCTATGGTAATCCGCTCCCTGATATTGTCGATCTGCGGATTGAAAAGGAATTAACCTCTATCTTGGGGAATGGCTTTGCCGTGATTTATCTGGCTTCACAGATGCTGGTGCACCGTTCCAATGAGCGGGGCTACCTGGTTGGATCGCGTGGATCCGTCGGATCCAGCTTTGTCGCGACCATGATCGGGATCACCGAGGTCAATCCACTTTCGCCTCACTATGTTTGTAGCCAGTGCCAGTACAGTGAATTCATCACCGACGGTTCTTATGGATCTGGTTTTGATATGCCGGACAAGGATTGTCTAAACTGTGGCCATAAGCTCAGCAAAAATGGACAAGATATTCCTTTTGAAACCTTCCTTGGTTTCGATGGGGACAAGGTACCCGATATCGATTTGAACTTCTCTGGGGAAGACCAGCCGAGTGCCCACTTAGATGTCCGGGATATCTTTGGGGAAGAATATGCCTTCCGGGCAGGAACGGTAGGTACGGTCGCAGCTAAGACCGCCTATGGTTTTGTCAAGGGCTATGAGCGGGATTTTGGCAAGTACTACCGAGATGCCGAGGTCGAACGCTTAGCTCTTGGTGCAGCTGGGGTCAAACGGACGACCGGTCAGCACCCGGGGGGAATCGTTGTTATTCCAAACTATATGGATGTCTATGACTTTACTCCGGTCCAGTATCCGGCAGATGATGTGACCGCTGAATGGCAGACCACTCACTTTAACTTCCACGATATCGATGAAAACGTCCTCAAACTCGATGTCCTGGGACATGATGATCCGACCATGATTCGGAAGCTCCAGGACTTGTCAGGTATTGATCCAAATGATATCCCTATGGATGATCCAGGGGTCATGGCCCTCTTTTCTGGGACAGAAGTGCTAGGGGTAACAGCCGAGCAGATTGGAACACCGACAGGGATGTTGGGGATTCCAGAGTTTGGGACCAACTTTGTTCGGGGCATGGTCGAAGAGACTCATCCGACGACCTTCGCAGAGTTACTTCAGCTCTCTGGTCTTTCTCACGGTACCGACGTGTGGTTGGGAAATGCCCAAGACTTGATCAAGGCGGGCATTGCCGATCTATCGACCGTTATCGGGTGTCGGGACGACATCATGGTGTACCTCATGCACGCGGGTCTCAAGCCTAAGATGGCCTTTACCATCATGGAGCGCGTGAGGAAAGGGATGTGGCTCAAGATCTCAGAAGAAGAGCGCAATGGCTACATCCAAGCCATGAAGGAAAACAATGTCCCTGAATGGTACATCGAGTCCTGTGGAAAAATCAAGTACATGTTCCCGAAAGCCCATGCGGCGGCCTATGTTATGATGGCCCTTCGTGTAGCCTACTTTAAGGTACATCATCCACTTTATTACTACTGTGCTTACTTCTCGATTCGGGCCAAGGCTTTTGACATCAAAACCATGGGTGCAGGCCTTGAGGCCGTGAAAGCGCGGATGAAAGAAATCGCTGAAAAACGCAAGAACAACGAAGCTTCTAATGTAGAGATCGATCTCTACACCACCCTTGAGATTGTCAATGAAATGTGGGAGCGGGGCTTCAAGTTTGGCAAGCTAGACCTCTATCGCAGTCAGGCGACAGAATTCTTGATTGATGGGGATACCCTGATTCCGCCATTTGTCGCTATGGATGGTCTGGGAGAGAACGTTGCCAAGCAAATCGTGCGGGCGCGTGAAGAAGGAGAATTCCTCTCTAAGACCGAGCTCCGGAAGCGCGGCGGTGTTTCGTCCACCCTGGTTGAAAAGATGGATGAGATGGGCATTCTTGGCAATATGCCAGAGGATAACCAGTTGAGCCTCTTTGATGATTTGTTCTAGAAACAAAGGAGGAGAACATGAAGGTAGAAATTTTTGCAGAAGACAAACCAGCTGAAAAAGTCTTTGAGTACAAGCTAGAAGTGGCAGACAATGTGCTGCTCCTTTCCACCGCGATGATCTCAGGAGCGATTGCTCTAGCCGGCTTATTTTCAGCCTTGAAAGATTAACTGACAGCCTCTATTTTCCTTTTGAAAATAGAGGTTTTTCAGTCCTTTCAGATCTGATAAGTGTTTTCTTTGGCACTGGATTGTGTTACAATTTTTAGTGACAAGTGTTTGTAACAAGGAAACAGAAAAAATGAAACAGAGGAAAAGCGCGTGGCAAGATATTTAGTAGGGCCTTACAATAATAGTTGGAACTTTATGGATGCGCTTGAAAAAGCGCAGGATGGTGATACCATCGAGTTTGAAAATGGGTATGTCTTTCAATGGCCGACAAATAAAGTGATCGAGATCGACAAGAACCTTCATTTTGTGGGGCATGTGGTCCCAAATCCAAATGGCAATGGGCGCATGTTTAACAACACGATTGAGGCTTCCTTCCGATTTGTAGAGGGAGCTCAGGTGACATTTGAAGATCTGTGGTTTAAAGTTGGTGGGAATTACACTACCTTGCTCTTATGGAATAGCTCAGATATCATCTGTAAACAGGTCTATTTTGAAGCAACCACTCCAACAAATAATGAATTTTTTATCTATATGGATACGCATTCGAAGTTGACACTGGAAGGAGTCGGGATGAAGGTTCCGGAAAAACACCAAAGTGCTATCGGTATGTCCGCTTCGGAATTGTCTATTCGCAATTCAACGATTTTTTCTAAGATTGATCTGTCAGAAGGATCTAAATTGACCTTAGAAAATGTCCATATTGAAATATTTGGGAATAATACGATCCATGCCAAGGACTCAGAAGTGATCGCAAAAAATTCAACGATTACAGGCGGGGATCTGGAAAATGATTTTCCACCAGTTTGGTTGAGGAATGTCATTTGGGAGTCTGAAAACTGTAAAATTGAGCTACCTACGGGGACTGGGGTCTGTCTTGACAATAATGTTCAATTCAATTCGGATTCGGATCGTATGACCTCCATCAATTCATACAATAGTATGATCCGAGCTCATCAAGCTACATTTTCAGAATTTTTATGCGTCTATGAAGAATCCTTTGCTTCCCTGACTGGAGAAACAACCTTCTTGAATGAGAATGCTCAAACCATTTCATTTGGAGTTTTTGATGATGGTGTGCTGATGGCTGAGCATATGATTTGTCATAAGATTGCGGATCCCAATATACGGCTTCAAGGTGGAGCTTTTGCGAAGGTGGGCACCGTGACCTATAGGCAGGGCGATGCGCGTGATCTGACCAAGGAAATCGAGGATGACTGTGACTATCTTGTTGGCAGAGAAGTGGCGAAGGGCAATGCGCAAGTCGTTCCTACGGGACAGACGACGGATGCAACGGTGGCTCCAACCACCGCAAGAGACTCTGAACCAGAGAAGAAACAAGATGCTCTTCAAGAACTCAATAGCCTGATTGGTCTTGAAAAAGTCAAACATGAGATCAAGAAAATGATCAACATGGTGGAATTTAACAAGAAACGAATCGCCAGTGGCAAGGCTCCTGAAAAGCAAACACTCCATGCGGCCTTTATGGGAAACCCTGGTACAGGGAAGACCACGGTGGCCCGTCTGTTGGGACAAGTGCTCTTTGATGCAGGTGTCCTCTCAGGGGAGGAATTCCGTTTCGTGGAAGCAACGGAGTCCGATCTGATCTCTTCGAATATTGGAGGAACAGCTGAACAGACCCAGGCCCTGCTTGAAAAAGCGCGTGGGGGCATCCTCTTTATTGATGAAGCCTATAGCTTGGATAAAAAGGACAGCGGCGCAGATTTTGGGATCGAGGCGATCAATACCATCCTCAAATTTATGGAGGACAATCGCGATGACATCATGATTATCTTTGCCGGCTATACCAAGGAAATGGAGGAGTTCTTAAAGACCAATCCAGGCCTTCGTTCTCGGGTACCAAATAATTTCATCTTTGAAGATTTCACGGGAGATGAGATTGTCCAACTGGGCGAAATGATCTTAAGCAAAGGGGACTACAAGCTCGAAGACCGGGATTACTATGCGCGTCATGTCAAACGGGCCTATGATGGCTCGCTAGATAAGAGCAATGGTCGCTGGATCCGTAACCTGGATGAGCAATTGACCAAGACCATGGCAGATCGGGTGGTGGCTCAAGGTTCTGACGATATTGAGACCATCCTCAATAGCGATATCGATGCAGTTCTTAACCAAGGCAAATATCAAGCAGGAGCCGACAAGGAAGAAGATGGAATGGCTGCCCTCAACCGTTTGGTTGGAATTGCTAAGGTGAAAGAGCAAGTCGAACAATTCGTGGCCATGGCTGAGTTCAACCAAAAACGGGCCGAACAAGGAGGAATCGTCGAAGATACGACCTTGCACTCCCTCTTTCTTGGAAATCCCGGTACAGGGAAGACTACTGTTGCCCGCATTTTAGGCAATATCCTCTTCCAAAAAGGGGTGATCAATCAGAAAAAATTCATCGAAGTTTCTCGGAGCAATCTGGTTGGAGGCTACCAAGGTCAAACAGCTTTGAAGACGCGTGAAGTTTTGGAGAGTGCACTGGGTGGGGTCCTCTTTATCGATGAGGCCTATACCCTCTTTACCGGTTCAAATGATGATTTTGGGAAGGAAGCTTTGGATGAAGTCCTCAAATTTATGGAGGACCACCGTCGCGATATCGTTATAATCTTTGCCGGTTACACGAAAGAGATGCATGACTTCTTGCAGGTCAATTCTGGTTTGCAAAGTCGGATCCCGACTACATTTGATTTTGAAGACTATAGTCCAGATGAGATCGTCGAGATCGGTCTGTTGGGATTGCGCAAGCAAGGCTACCAAGTCAATGAAGCTCTTTATGGAGAGATCGTCAGAGAGAATTATATGCGTGCCAATGATCATAGTAATGGTCGCTGGGTCCGCAATCTTAATGAAAAACTCTTGCGCCAAGTATCGACTCGGGTAACCCGTGAAGGTAGTACGGATTACAATTCGATTTTGGATCAAGATTTGGAAGCCTTGAGGGAGAATGGCAATTCTGAACATCCCCATACGGTAGATGATCAAGGCTATGTTCTTCCTTAAGCTAGAAGGAACAAGAAAAAGGATTCTGAAGGAGCGGAATCCTTTTTGCATGGACTTGTGGTATACTAGGAGAAGATCATTCACTTATGAAGGAGAAAAAAATGGTTTTACCAAATTTTAAAGAAAACTTAGAAAAATACGCAAAATTGTTGGTGGCAAACGGCATCAACGTGCAACCTGGCCATACCTTGGCTTTGAACATCGATGTGGAACAAAGAGAATTGGCCCACTTGATTGTGAAGGAAGCCTATGCCTTGGGGGCACACGAAGTCATTGTCCAATGGGCAGATGACTTCACTACCCGGGAAAAATTCCTCCATGCACCGATGGATCGCTTGGACAACGTGCCTGACTACAAGATTGCAGAGATGAACTACCTCTTGGAACACAAAGCCAGTCGTTTGGGTGTGCGTTCATCCGATCCAGGTGCCTTAAATGGTGTCGATGCAGAGAAATTGTCTGCCTCTGCCAAGGCTTTGGGCATGGCCATGAAACCAATGCGCATCGCTACTCAATCCAACAAGGTCAGCTGGACAGTGGCTGCTGCAGCTGGTTTAGAATGGGCGAAAAAAGTCTTCCCAAATGCGGCGAGCGACGAAGAAGCAGTGGATCTCCTGTGGGATCAAATCTTCAAGACTTGCCGAGTGTATGAGGAAGATCCAGTCAAGGCTTGGGAAGAGCATGCAGCTATTCTCAAGAGCAAGGCAGATACACTGAATAAGGAACAATTCTCAGCCCTTCATTACACAGCACCAGGCACCGATTTGACTCTTGGCTTGCCGAAAAACCACGTTTGGGAATCTGCCGGAGCTATCAATGCCCAAGGCGAAGGCTTCTTGCCAAACATGCCGACAGAAGAGGTCTTCACAGCTCCTGACTTCCATCGTGCAGAAGGTTATGTAACTTCCACAAAACCGCTTAGCTACAATGGGAACATCATTGAAGGCATCAAAGTGACCTTTGAAAATGGAGAAATTGTGGATATCACAGCAGAAAAAGGCGATCAAGTCATGAAAGATTTGGTCTTCAAAAACAAGGGAGCGCGTGCCTTGGGGGAATGTGCCCTCGTACCAGATCCAAGCCCAATTTCCCAATCAGGCATTACCTTCTTTAATACCCTCTTTGATGAAAATGCCTCTAACCACTTGGCCATCGGGGCAGCCTATGCAACCAGTGTAGAAGGTGGCGCAGAATTCACAGAAGAAGAACTCGAAGCAGCCGGCCTTAACCGCTCAGACGTCCACGTCGACTTCATGATCGGCTCAAGCCAAATGGATATCGACGGCATCCGAGAAGACGGAACCCGTGTCCCAGTCTTCCGCAACGGAGATTGGGCAATATAGGGAGCAGGACAGAAATCGGTAGACGCAGTCTCGATTTCGTAGTCCTGCCCCCACACAGTTGATTAGGAAGTACGAGTACCGCAGGTAGGAGTAGTTCCAATCAACCACTGCGCCGAGAGACAGAAATCGGTAGACGCAGTCTCGATTTCGTAGTCCTGCCCCCACACAGTTGA
>JAPJPE010000003.1:0-2284 GCA_030825825.1 Streptococcus sp.
GGAAATTTCTAAATCTTTAATTTCAACTAATTTTTCAGTCATTTCCTTCCTCCTATTCTGTAATGTGAGTGAAGCCCATTTTTGAGCCAATCTTTTCGTGAAGGTTATCGATTACTTCTGGTTTATGAACTTTTGGTGCATCTGGATGGAGCAACCAGGTCTTAGCCCAGTGAGTATCTGTAACTTTAAAGGCAGGTGCTTCTTCTTCAAAATCAATTTGCATCGCATAGTCTGAACGAAGAGCGAAGGCATCTCCTTTGATTGGAGCATACAATGATGGTGGAGTCCCTGGAATAGAGTAAAGATCACCATCTGAGGTTGACAATTGAGGCAAGCTTGAAAGCAAACTCCACGTGTATGGATGTTTTGGATCATAGAAAATTTCTTCTACTTTACCAAACTCAACGATTTCTCCAGCATACATAACGGCTACTTTATCAGCAATACTTGCAACTACACCTAAGTCGTGGGTGATAAAGATAACTGTAAATTGGTATTCTTTTTGAAGGGATTTCAACAAATCTATGATTTGCGCTTGAATCGTTACGTCAAGGGCTGTTGTTGGTTCGTCACAGATCAAGATATCTGGACGGCAGGCCAAGGCAATGGCAATAACGATCCGTTGGCGCATCCCACCTGAATATTGGAATGGATATTCGTCAAAACGACGTTCAGCATCCGGAATTCCAACTTTCTCCATATAGTCCAAAGCCATTTCTCTAGCTTCTTTAGCTGTTTTCCCTTGGTGTTTGATAATGACTTCAGTAATTTGTGAACCAATTGTATTGATTGGGTCCAAACTTGTCATTGGGTCTTGGAAAATTGTAGCGATTTTAGAACCACGAATATTTTCCCAATCTTTATTGGATGCCAAATCCGTCAATTCTTGGCCACGGTACTTAATCGAACCTTGAGCAATACGGCCGTTATCTTCTAACATTCCGGTGAATGTTTTTGTCAAAACTGATTTCCCTGAACCTGACTCACCAACCAAGGCAAGAACTTCACCTTCTACTAGCTCAAGCGATACGCCACGAATAGCTGTCAGTACACGATCGCGCACGTCAAATTCCACTACGATATCTTGAGCAGATAAAATAATATTGTTATTTGATGTCATATCTACTCCTCCTATCTATGTGTACGTGGGTCGCTGGCATCGGCCAAGTTTTGTCCGACGATAAAGAATGACAAGGATACTAAAATCAAAACAGTAAGCGGAATCCAGAATAGGTAGGCATTGGTAGTTACGTTTTGAGAATAGTCAGAAATCAAACGTCCCAAACTTGGAACGGTGATTGGAAGACCAAGCCCGAAGAAGGAAAGGAAGGCTTCGTAAGAAATAAAGCTTGGAAGTAACTGTGATGTTTGTGTCACGATTACAGATACCAACTGAGGCAAAATGTTTTTCGTAACAATTTTCAAAGTTGGTGTTCCTAATGTTCGACTGGCAAGGTTGTACTCCAAATCACGGTAACGCATGATTTGGACACGAATGGTATAGGCAATTCCGATCCATCCGGTTAAGGACATGGCAAGAATCAAGTTCCAGAAACCAGATCCCATTGAGTAAGTCAAGACGATAACGATCAACATAAATGGAATGTTAGAAATAACGTTATAAACTTCCATCATGATACGGTCGATGGATTTTGAGATCCCCCAAATTCCACCAACGATAACTCCGACTACCACGTTAATAACCGTTGCGATGAAGGAAATGATAATTGAATTTCGAGCACCAAACCAAACTCCATCAAAGAGGGATTTACCGTTATTATCTGTACCAAATAGTGCTTTCCCACTTGGTGGATTCAAACGTGCTGAAAAGTCATTTACCTTACTTACGTCGTTGTAATCAAATTTTGAAAACATAGGATAGACAAAACTCATCAAGAGAATCCCAATCAAAATAGCAAGCATAATGATAGTGGTTCTTTTTTTCAAGAATTGTCTGAATACAGATTTCCAGTATGAATACGCTGGAGCATCGATTACTTCAGAGGCAAAGTCATCGCGTTTTACAAACTGAAATTTATTTTTATCGATTGTAGCCATTATTTGCCTCCTTTCGTATTCGTTAATTTAATCCGTGGGTCAAGTACTGTCATCAAGATATCACCTAACATGGCAGCAAAGATACCAAGCGATGTGAAAATGAAGACAAGTCCGATGACCATAGTGTTGTTTGATGCTTTAATAGAGTCAATCAACATTTTACCCATACCTGGGAAAGCGAAGACTGTTTCAGTAAGTGTCGCACCTGAGATAACTCCAATAATAG
>JAPJPE010000003.1:2384-5192 GCA_030825825.1 Streptococcus sp.
CCTAATGGGATCGCAATCAAGTAAGCAATCGCAATACCAATCAAACCAATGATTGAAGAAGATGCAATCATGGATGGATTCTCATAATTGCTCAAAGTTGCTGTATAAGCATCCCCTTTACCAAATCGACTGATGTCTTGTGAGTCTGCCTTACTTGGTGATTTGTAGGTACGTGAGTAGATATCGATGGAAGATGTCTTTTTACCTGTTGGGAAGTTCACTTCACTCTTCTTAGTCGTTCCTTGTCCTTGGGTAATAACTTGAAGAACAGGGGTATTTGAATAAGTTGGATATGAATTTCCAAGGTTTAAGGTTACAAAGTTTTGGTGTACATATGGGAATTGACCATTAAAGTACAAGAGGTATTTGTGTTTCGTACCAGAACCTACAACTGACCAACCAATAGATGGATCATTTTCAATACGGATATAGCGTTTGAGATTTGGATTTGAGGCATCTTTCACCCAACCTGGATGATCAAACTGAATCAAATTCGCATAGAAGCTGATGACACGTTCAAAAACCGGAATTTCACGCACCGCATAGAAAGATTTACTTTCTGGGAAACGTTTCAACTGCCAACCATGACCTAATTTGTTAATGTATTCCTTATAGATCTTTTCATTAGCAGTCGTCGCATCAACTGTTACAGAAGAATCTTCTTTACTTGCTTTTTGTTGCAAGCTCTTTGAATCCATGTATTCCAAATAACCCATGCGATCGTAGACTGTATTTTCGTAGTTGATCTTCGAATCCTTTGTCTTCGCTACTTTATTGTAGTTAGGGTCATTTTTAAAGATGAGATTTCTCGGTGTTAGCGTATAGATAATCATGTAGGTTAATGTCGTGACGAGAAAGATCGACACTAACGAACGCAAAATACGCATAAAAACATATTTTTTCATATTTCATTCCTTTAATGTCCAAAAGAACTTTCTCCCCTAGAAGAGAAAGTTCTAATGAAAATCAATAATTTAATTATTTAACGTGTTTTTCAAGATCTTGTTGAGCTTTTTTGTTTGACTCAGCTTTTTCTTTTTGCCATTTCTTAAGGGCTTCATCGTATTGTTTCTTAGTAACCGGCTCATCTTGAACTTCAACGTATTTCAAGTATGTTGAACCTTTGTTACCTGTTTGTGATGATGGTTCAGAGAATGGAACTACCTTAGAAACAACTGTTGCAGCACCTGTACTTGACATCGTTGGAATAACAATCGCACTATCTGTCAACCAAGCTTGAGCTGCTGCGTATTTTTCATAACGTTTCACAACATCTTGTGTTTCGTTGTTTGAATCGTCAAGAAGTTTTGCAAACTCATCCAAACCTACAGCTTTTGCTGATGGGTTATCTACACCACCTGCAAAACCAAGGTAAACTTTTGTTTGGTCCTCAGAAGCTGGTTGAAGAGTATCAAGGTAAGTTGATGGATCATCATAGTCTGGGTTCCATCCTACCATTCCTTGAAGATCCCAGTCTGCGTCTGCAGCTGATGGCACATTCAAAGTAATATTCAACACTTCGTCTGAGTCCATCATTTGAAGATCAAGAACGACATTGTCTTTACCAAGAGTATCTTCCACAGTTTGTTTCAGAGATTGCATCCGTGAAACAAAGTTTGTAGAATTTTGTGCTACCGGTACATCAATATGAATTGGGAATTGAACACCATCTTTTTGAAGTTCAGCTTTGGCTTTTTCAAGTTGTGCTTTCGCTTTATCTTTGTTGTAAAGACCATCTTGACCATCTGCAAGGTTGATACCCTTCCATTGGTCTCCATAAGTAGTCAACTTATCTGCAACTACATTTCCGAAGTCTTTTCCATCTACTTGTACGAACGCAGGTGCAACATATGTATTACGGATAGCTGGTTTAGCAAATTCTTTACCATTGACTTGTGCTGAGTAGTTTTCACGGTTCAAGGCAAAAGTGACGGCCTGACGGAAATCTTTGTTCAAAATTGCTTTCTTAGTAGAAGATTTTTCAGCATCGGATTTCTTAGCAGTGTGTTTGTAAGATTGACGATCAAGGTTAAAGCCAAGAACTGCTACACCTGATCCTGCTGGTGTAGTAAAGATATCGTCTTTATATTTTTTCTCTACAGTTGCAAAGTTTGAACTTGCAGGGAAAAGGCGAGCTTTTGTATAAGCACCATCAGAGAATCCACGTGCCAATGAATCTTGGTCTGATCCATCGTAATAAGTATATTTTACTTCTTTCAGGTGAACGTTTTTCTTATCCCAGTAGTTGTCATTCTTTTCAAATACAACAGATGATTTTGAAGTGATTGATTTAAGAAGGAAAGGTCCGTTTGCAAGGATTGACTTCACATCGTTTGGTTGACCAAAATCATCTCCCTTACTCTTCAAGAACTCTGTGCTTATTGGGAACAAAATTCCGTTAGTCGTTTTAGAGTTCCAGAAAGTTTCAGGTTTGTTCAATGTGTATTGAAGTGTGTAATCATCAACCGCTTTGACACCAACTTGGCTGAAGTCTGTAGTTTTTCCTTGCACATAATCATCCAAGCCTTTGATTGAGCCTTGAACTAGTGGAAGTTCTTCTGATTTTTTATCAGCAGCGTGTTTCAAACCAGTCACGAAGTCTTTGGCAGTCACTTCGCCGTGTTCTTCACCATCCGCATCATACCATTTGACACCTTTACGAATCTTGTAGGTATAAGTCAAACCGTCTTTAGAAACAGACCAGTCTTCCGCAAGTGAAGGTACAAGGTTACCGTATTTATCATTTTCTAACAAACCGTCTACCACATTTGTAGTGATGTCATGGGTAGCAGCTTTAGAAGAAATTGT
>JAPJPE010000003.1:5292-25930 GCA_030825825.1 Streptococcus sp.
AACCGTCTACCACATTTGTAGTGATGTCATGGGTAGCAGCTTTAGAAGAAATTGTATAGTCCAAAGTTGTTGGATCTGAAGTGTAGACATAACCATAGTTTTTGTCTTCGCCTGAGCTTGCTTTGCTAGTATTTGAACCAGAACATGCAGCCAACAATCCAGCTGCAAGGAGTGTTACTCCGGCAACTGCGAATACTTTACTTTTTTTCATAGGAATTCTCCAATAGTTTTTTTAGATTTGTTTAAGATTATATCACAAGTAGAAAAAAAAGTAAACTAAATTTTCTGAATATTTGCTTCAACACCATCCAAAAACCTTGCTATGATTGACTTTTTAGCCTAATTGATGATTTTACGATTTTCCATTAATCATTTGTATGATACAATAGAGAGGACTAAGCAACGAGGAAACAACTGTGAAAAAATTCTTTCTTTCTTTTTTAACCTTCATCCTGCTGTTATGCAGTTTACCTTATCAAGTCGTTCTAGCAGATGAGCTAGAACTTCCTGCTCAAAGTGCTATTGCTGTTGAAGCTGATACAGGTAAAATCTTATATGAAAAGGATTCAGAGAAAAAGCGAGATGTGGGGGGACTATCTACACTCTTGACCACTTATCTGATTTTCGAAGCCATCCATGAAAAAAAACTTTCTCTGAAAGATCCTATCAAATTGTCTGAGAAAGCTCTAGCCTTAAATGATATCGAAGGTGCTGGTACTCTTCCTATGGAAGCGAACCAATATACAGTTGAACAGTTATTGACTGCTCTTTTAGTTGGAAATTCTAGCACTGCTGCCTTGGCCTTAGCTGAGAAAGTGGGTGGCTCTGAGAAAAGCTTCGTTGAAAAAATGAAGCAAAAACTTGCTGAATGGGGCATTCAATCTCCTCATTTAATCAATGCTACCGGATTAAATACTCAAACCATCAGTGGAGATCCTGGAGGGAAAGAAGACGAAAATCAATTGAGTGCTTATGATATTGCTGTTATTGCCAAGCACTTACTCCAGGATTTTCCTGAAGTGACCAAATATACTTCAAAGCCCACTGCTCTTTTTTCAAACACGCAGATTGAAAACCCCAATCTGATGCTAGAAGGCATGCCGAATTACCGTTCGGGAGTCGACGGCCTTCGGGTCAGCAACTCTACAAAAGGTGGCATCACCTTTGCTGCATCGACGACGCAAAATGGCATCCATATGATCACGGTTGTCCTAGGAGTTGAGGCAGTTGACGGTGATCCCTATGCACGCTTTGTGGCTACTTCTTCTCTGATGAACTACGTGGTACGGACCTTTGTTTCTTCCATTGTCGTTAAAGAAGGAGATCCCTACGGAAAAAGTAAGGCAACTGTCATGGATGGGAAATCCGAGACTGTTTTAGCTGTTGCAAAAAAAGACTTCTATATCGTTGAAAAACAAGGTAGTCAAGCAGAACCAAAAATTCAATTCAAGAGTGACCAAGAATCATTCCGAGCACCTGTCAAATCAGGCACAAATCTTGGAAAATTACACTACACTGATCCAGATAAAATCGGACGTGGCTACTTAGAAGATCAAGAGCCAACGGTCGATATGGTATCGGGAAGAACCATTGAGAAAAGCTTTTTCTTAAAGGTTTGGTGGAATGAATTTGTTCGTTATGTCAACGAAAAGCTATAAGCAAAAAAATCACAATGGAGTCAAATCCATTGTGATTTTATTTTGCTATTAAAACGAATTATCCTACAGATCCTTCCATTTCGTAGCTAATGAGTCGGTTTAACTCAACGGCGTATTCCATTGGAAGTTCTTTTGTAAAGGGCTCTACAAATCCCATGACAATCATTTCTGTCGCTTCTGATTCAGACAAACCACGACTCATCAAATAATACAGTTGTTCTTCTGAGATTTTTGAAACCTTGGCTTCGTGCTCCAAAGCAACTTGTGAGTTGTGGATTTCATTAAATGGAATTGTATCTGATGCAGATAAATCATCCATAATAATGGTGTCACACTCGATGTGAGAAACTGATTTCTTGGAATTTTTGTTAAAGGTTACTTGTCCACGGTAGTCTACTTTTCCGCCACCTTTCGCAATAGATTTCGATACGATAGATGAGCTGGTATGAGGGGCATTGTGGATCATCTTGGCACCTGTATCTTGGTGTTGCCCTGCATTCGCAAAGGCAATGGACAACATGGTACCACGCGCTCCTTCTCCATCTAGATAAACAGATGGGTACTTCATAGTTGTCTTGGCACCTAGGTTTCCGTCGATCCACTCAACTGTGGCATCTTTTTGAGCCTTGGCCCGCTTGGTTACCAAGTTGTAGACATTGTCAGACCAGTTTTGGATGGTCGTATAACGCATATAAGCACCATCCAAGGCAAAGATCTCGACAATCGCTGCATGGAGGCTATTGCTTGAGTAGGTCGGTGCTGTACATCCTTCTACATAGTGAACACTTGCTCCCTCGTCCACGATAATCAAAGTGCGTTCAAACTGACCAGTATTTTCATTGTTGATACGGAAGTATGTTTGAAGGGGGACGTCTACTTTTACGCCTTTTGGTACATAAATGAAGGTCCCACCAGACCAGACTGCTGAGTTGAGGGCAGCCAATTTGTTATCCGTTGGTGGTACTAACTTCGCAAAATACTGTTTGAAAAGGTCTGGATATTCTTTTAGGGCAGAATCCGTATCGGTAAAGATAATCCCCAACTTTTCAAACTCTTCTTTCATATTGTGATAAACCACTTCTGATTCATACTGGGCAGAAGCCCCCGCTAAGTAGGCACGTTCGGCTTCAGGAATCCCGATACGCTCAAAGGTTTCCTTGATTTTCTCTGGAACTTCATCCCATGAACGGGCAGGTTTATCTGAAGGTTTTTGATAATAGATCAAATCATCAAAGTCAATCTCTGATAGATCTGCACCCCAGGTTTGCATAGGCATCTTTTTGAAGGTTTCAAAAGATTTCAAACGGAATTCTAACATCCATTCTGGTTCATTTTTTGCTGCAGACAATTCACGAATAACTGCTTCGTTCAAGCCTTTTCCTGTAGAGAGAATAGGTTGAACGTCATCGTGAAATCCAAATTTATATTCACCGAGATCAATTGGTTTCGGTTCGACTCTTTCTTCAGCCATAATTTCCTTTCTTTCTCTGTTTCTTCTTCTAATTATTTGCTACGTTCGATCGCTTTTTTAAGAGCATTCCAGGAGAGGGTCGCACATTTAATCCGTTGTGGGAATTTAGAGACTCCAGATAAGAAGGCTGCGTCACCCAGTTCCTCTTGACGAGGATCTGATTGACCTTGGACCATTTCTGAAAAGACCTGTGCTAATTCTTCAACTTCCTCTTTTGTTTTTCCCATTACAGCATCTGTCATCATACTAGCCGAAGCTGTTGAAATGGTACAGCCTGAATTGACAAAGGCAATATCTTGGACCCTATCACTTTCATCAAATTTTACACTTAACTGGATCACATCTCCACAAGTTGGATTGTTGAGTTGGATCTGATCAACATCTTCAATCTGCCCTTGGTGATGGGGGTGTTTTGAATGGTCAGCTACGACCGCCATGTACAGCGAATCTAATTTAGAAAGTGCCATTGAAAAACTCCTTTGCTTTGATCAATGCCTCAATTAATTTATCACAGTCCGCTTTGGTGTTGTAGATATAAAAACTTGCTCTCGTTGTCGCTGGAACTTGTAGGTATTGAAGGAGCGGTTGTGCACAGTGGTGACCTGCACGAACAGCAATCCCTTCATAATCTAATGCTGTTGCTAAGTCATGCGGATGGAGATCTCCTAGATTGAAGGAAATGACGCCAGAACGTTTTGCTAAGTCTTGGGAACCATAAATGGTCAAGCCTTCGATCGCCTGTAATTTTGGAAACACATAGGCAATCAATTCTTGCTCATGCGCTTCTACCTGGTCCATCCCCAGCTCTTCTAAGTAATCGATTGCTGCACCGAGACCAATTGCTCCCGCCATATTAGGTGTTCCAGCTTCAAATTTCCAAGGCAATTCCTTCCAAGATGCAGATTGTTCGTAAACAAAGTCAATCATCTCGCCCCCAAACTCGATCGGAGACATTTGCTCTAAGATTTCTTCCTTCCCATAGAGGACACCAATCCCTGTTGGTGCAGCCATCTTATGGCCAGAAAAAGCAAAGAAATCCGCATCTAAGTCTTGTACATCAATGGCCATATGAGGGGTTGATTGAGCCCCATCTACGACCATGATCGCTCCAACTTCATGAGCTAATCGAGCAATTTCCTTGATCGGATTGACCACCCCTAAGACATTCGAAGCATGGGTGATGGAGACAAATTTTGTCTTCTCACTAAGCTTGCTCTTTAAGTCCTGCATATCCAGTAAGCCATCTTTTAGATAGACATAGACCAGTTTTGCTCCTGTCTTCTTGCAGGCTTGCTGCCAAGGAATGATATTGGAGTGATGTTCCATGATGGAAATCAGGACTTCATCCCCTTCCTTTAGGACTTCTTCTGCATAGCGGGCTACCCAGTTGAGTCCAGTCGTTGTCCCTCTTGTAAAGAGCACTTCCTTGGTTGATGAAGCGTTGATAAATTTTCTGACTTTCTCACGCGCCGCCTCATAGGCTGCTGTCGCTCGTTCAGCCAAAGTATGGACTCCACGATGGACATTGGCGTTATCTTGCAAATAATAGTGATTAACTGCTTCAAGAACACGTTTAGGTTTTTGCGTCGTCGCTGCATTATCTAGATAAACCAAAGGCTCATCATGGACTAGTTGATCGAGAATGGGAAAATCTTGAGCAATTGTATTTTTATCTAGCATTGTTTCTCCTTAGCGTTGAGATAACTTTTCTTCAATGGTGGCAATCATTTCATCACGTACTTCTTTAACTGGGATTTCAACAATAACAGATCCCAAGAAACCACGCACCACTAAGCGTTCCGCTGTGTGTTGATCCAGACCACGACTCATGAGGTAATACATATCTTCTGGGTCCACTTGACCGATCGATGCAGCATGGCCTGCTGTGACGTCATTTTCATCAATCAAGAGGATTGGGTTGGCATCTGAACGTGCTTGATCCGATAACATCAAGACACGGCTTTCTTGCTGAGCATCTGCTCCTTTAGCCCCCTTGATAATATGACCAATTCCATTGAAGGTCAAGGTTCCTTTTTCAAGAATAACCCCGTGTTGCAAGATATTTCCGATCGAGTTGCAACCAAAGTTGGTCACGCGGGTGTCAATTCCTTGAACCTGACGACCGCTTGATAAAGCAACGACTTTCAAATCTGCATGACTTCCGTTTCCAACCAAGTCACTGTCAAAGTCTGCAACCACGTTACCTTCGTTCATAACACCGATAGCCCAATCAATGCTGGCATCCTGACCTAGTTTCCCACGTCGACTGATGTAGGCTGTGACATTTTCACCCAGACGGTCAATCGCCGCAAATTTCACTTGGGCACCTGAGCGGGCGATCACCTCAACCGTCACATTCGCAGTTGCTGTTGCTGAGCCTTCACCTTTTGATTCTAGGCGTTCCAAATAGCTAAACTTGCTGTTTTTGCCTGCAATAATCAAAATGTGTTTATTAAAAGGTACATCACTATCACTATCCTGGTAGAAAATACCTTCGATGGGTTCTGAAATTTCGACATTTTCTGGAATATAAAGGACAGCCCCACTATTAAAATAAGCCGTGTGGTAAGCTGCTAGTTTATCATCGTCGTATTTAACCGAAGACATAAAGTAGTCTTCTACCACCTGCGGAATTTCTTCTAGGGCAGAATGGAAATCTGTGAAAAGAACTCCTTGGTCTGCCAAGGCTTGTGGCACCTGTTCAAATACAGTTTGGGTTCCAACTTGGACTAATTTTAAATTTGAATCGAGGGCTGTAAAATCGGGAACATTGGCAGAAGCCTCGCTTTCTGTGATCGTCCCATCTCCAAGATTCCAGCGGTGGAATTTGACACGTTCAATGGCTGGCAATTCCAACTGATCGATCTTGTCAAAAGCTTTTTTTCGTAAATCTTGCAGCCAGCTTGGCTCAGCATGCAGTTCCGAAAAGAGGGTAATATTTTCAATACTCATTTTTTTCTCCTAATAAAGATACTATCTGTTTGATTTTATGACAACATTAGATCACTTGTCATCAGGTTATAGTTCTTCTTTATAGTCGTAACCGAGTTCTTCTGCGAGTTGGGCATATCCTTCACGTTCCAAGCGTGCAGCCAATTCTGGTCCACCTGAAAGCACGACACGACCTTCCATCATCACATGAACGACGTCAGGAGTAATATAGTTCAACAAACGTTGGTAGTGGGTGATGATCATCGCTCCAAAACCTTCACCCCGCATTGCATTAACCCCTTTAGATACGACCTTAAGTGCATCGATATCCAAACCAGAGTCAATTTCATCCAAAAGGGCAAATGTTGGCTCCAACATCAACAATTGAAGGATTTCATTGCGTTTTTTCTCACCACCTGAGAAGCCTTCGTTCAAATAGCGTTCTGCCATTTCTTCTTTCATGTTGAGCAGTTCCATCTTTTCATCCAATTTTTTGATGAAATCACGAATAGAGATCTTCTCGTCCTCTTCTTTACCAGCATTCATGGCTGCACGTAAAAATTCTGCATTGGTAATCCCTGGGATTTCTGAAGGGTATTGCATAGCAAGGAACAAGCCCATCCGTGCACGTTCGTCTACTTCCAATTCCAAGATGTTGACACCATCAAAGAGAATCTCCCCTTTGGTTACTTCATAATTTGGGTTTCCCATAATGGCAGCTGACAGAGTAGATTTCCCTGTTCCGTTTGGTCCCATGATGGCTGCGATCTCACCAGTTTTTAGGGTCAGGTTTACACCTTTTAAAATTTCTTTGCCTTCAATTTCAACGTGAAGGTCTTTAATTTCTAATGTCGACATTGCATTCCCTTTCTTTTTACTTTGAAGTCTAGAAGGTTCTCAAAGCATCGATTCCTTCATCACAAAGTATTTTTTTACCTTTCAAGTATATCAAAAAAAAGCCTAAATGGCTTTTCTTTTGATTAGAACTATTCTTATTTAGTTTTTTCTTTTCGTTTTTGACGAACTTCCTCCCGGTAGGAAGAATTCCCTATATAGCGCAGAAGATTTAACAAAGGACTGTGATGTGGCCCCAGAACCCCGATCAATTCTGCTAACAGCTCTACTCCAAACAAGAGCCCGATCACAAGTAGGACACCCCCAATGCGACTCGAGATGTTGAGCAAGAGAGAAATCAAGGAGAAGATCATCGAAATTCCATAGATCACAAGTACAGTTCCCCGATGTGTCAAGCCCAGAGAAAGAAGTCGGTGGTGCAAGTGATTGCGATCCGGTTTATAAAATTTTTGACCAGAAAGAGTCCGACGGATAATGGCTAAAAAGGTATCTGTAATCGGCACTCCGAGGATAATCATTGGGGTAACTACTGCAACAGCTGTCGCATTTTTCAAACCTTGCAAGGATAAGACAGAAATCATGAATCCGATAAACAAGGCACCAGTGTCTCCCAGATAGAGAATGGCCGGATGGTAGTTAAAGGGAAAGAAACCTGCGATGGACGCAACCAAGACAAAGATCGTCATGGTCAGAAAGAGATTGGGTACTGGAAGAAAGAAATAGGACACAATCCCCATTGTCACTAGGGAAATAATAGAGACCCCACTCACCAATCCATCTAATCCATCAATCAGATTGACCGCATTGGTAATAGAAACAATCCAAATCACCGTCAAAAGATACGATAGCCATGGTTCAAAATGAAGTAAGGGACCACCGAATGGAATCTTAAAATCATTCAGCCGAAAATCTGTCAAAAACCAGACCAGACTCGCTGCCAGCAGGATGCCGATCATCTTTTTCTTGGCAGACAACTCTTTTACATCATCGATCAATCCTGTGAGCGCGATAATCCATCCTGCGCCCACGACCGGCAAGGTATAGGATAGGTAACTTTTGATTGGTGCGGTGGTGGATGTCAGCATAGGAATAAACACAAGAGTCGCAATTGAAAAAGCAATCACGATAGACAGTCCACCCGCGCTTGGCATAGGCTTGGTATTGATCCGACGCGCATTCGGATAATCTACGGCATCAATCTTAAAGGAGAATAGGCGAACCAAGGGCGTCAATACCAAGGCAATCATAAAAGTTCCAATCAGCACCAGAACAAATTGCAAGGAAAAGGACATCATAAGCTAGCAACTTTCTTCAAATTCTCAATCGCACCAGACACCATTAATAAATGACCATGTTCCTGCAGAACTGCCCGTGTCACTTCTGAATCATCCGCATACTCCCGAATGATAGCAAGTAACCAGGTTGGATATTGATTTGGTTGATCCTCTGTATCGATCAAGACGGTTAAATAATAATCGGATCCCATTTTGTATAATTCAGAGGTATCCACTGGAAAGCTTACCGTTTTTGAAAAGGCAACTGCTTGCTGGATATTTGAAAAACGCAAAATGTAATAAATATACTGACTTACTGGTGCTTCAGATGTCGAATCTTGTTCTTGATTGTCCCGCAACTCTTCTTGTTCCAAATGGTGAATGGCTTCTGCATCCCCTTTTGTCTTATCAGAGATTGTTTTTTCCAAGGTTTTGATAAATTCATCTGGCGTCATGCGCGACAACTCTTCCATATCAGGAAGATCTGACAAATCCTCAAAATCCAATTGTTGGTCAATTTTTGATTTGGTAACAAAAACATCCAATTTATCTGGTTTTGGTGTCACACGGAAACTCAGCATCCCGCTATCCAGGAAGCTTTCAGGCATTTCGAGCTCATCCAAAATAGTGTAGAAAAATTCTTCTGTTTTTTCTTGTGGGACAAGGAAATCAGCAATTTCCATCCCACGTTCTTCTAAGTCTTCTAGTTGGATTGTGATCTTAATTGTTGAATCACTAATTTGCTTCATCTTCATAGCATAACCTCATACTTCTAGTCTTACTATTATACTAAAAAATTGGATAGAATTCAAAAAAAGGATGCATCGAAAAGAGGTCGGGACAAAAGTCTCCAACCTCGAAAAATAATTTGATCGAGTTCAACCGATCTCTTAGAAAATAACACGGAAGAGTCCATACAATAGCAAGATGGAACCAAGAACGATCCGGTATTTCCCAAAGACGGTGAAATCATGATTTTTCACATAATCTGTCAAGAAGCGGATGGCGTACATGCTGACCACAAAGGCCACTCCCATCGCTACCAGTAGAATAAAGAGTTGCCCCAGTGCTAGTGAATGCCCGCCAAGAGCGAATTTCCCAACCTTTAAGAGGCTAGCGCCAAACATGGCTGGGATCCCCAAATAAAAGGTAAATTCTGTCACCACTGGGCGGCTAACACCATTGATCAAGCCACCTACAATCGTAGCACCTGAACGGCTTGTTCCTGGAAATAGCGATAAAACTTGGAAGAGTCCGATATAAAGAGCTGTTCGATAAGGTAGCTTATGCAATTCCGTTACTGCTGGCTCAACTTGTTCCCGTCTTTCCAGATAGATAAAGGCAATCCCGTAGGTGATCAACATAATCGCAACGGAAATCGAATTGTGAAAATGCGCCTCAAACCAATCATCTAATTTAAAAACAAAGACAAGCGGGAGCGTTGCAACCGCAACTTTTGCCCATAATTGCCAGGTCCGCCGTACTTCGATTGGAGATTTACCAGGTTTGAAGGGATACAATTTATCGAAATAAATCACCACAACCGCTAGAATCGCACCCAATTGGATCACGACATTGAACATCTCCATAAAGGCTGGATCTTGATTTTTAAACTGCACAAAATCCTGTAACAGAATCAAGTGACCTGTACTTGAGATCGGCAACCATTCTGTAATCCCCTCGACAATCCCAAAAAGAACCGCCTTGATTAATTCGATCAGAAACATCTTTTTCTCCTAAACTTACATTTGCTCTATTATATCATAAATCTATGGACTGGACCAGGCCTTCTAAACTAGAAGGGAAAGAGCGACCAAGACCATTCTTAGTGCTACTTAGAAGGCACCAAAGCCTCCTCCGCCTCCTCCGCCAGAGAAACCTCCTCCACTACCAGAGGAAACTGTGAAATGACTAGCTGTCGATGCTGTCGATCCATAGGTAGACATGGCATGACTTGAGTGGGTCACATCATGATAGAACGGGGTGTAAACGAAGGCGTTTAAGGCTTGATTTTCTAAATGAATATTCCGAAGTTTCATGACCTTTGTGACCTGATCAGCTACACCATACAAGGCCGCATAGACCAATAAGCGATTCCATAGGACCAGAGACTGCAACTCTGCATCGTTGAGGTGGGCAATCTCTTTCAACATCCGACCAAAACTATCCCAGTAATAGCGTTGCTCAGCACCCGCAAGATTGACAACACCATCTCGTAGGCAGGCTTTAAAGACACCATTGAAGCGCACTGGCATAAACCAAAGTGTGAGGATCCCTATCAAACAAGGAACAGAGAACCAACCCATCCCAAAGATGGCAAAGATTTCTGCTCCAAGAGCGATAAACCAAGCAGCCCAACCAAAGAAGAGACTTCGTCTAGCTTGCGCTTCTTCTTTTGCCTCTAAAGGGCGATAGTAGCTTGGCAAATGGAGATCTTCCACCTTGCGATGAACATCTCTGGCCACTTGGTTGACAGCCGTATCAAAACGACCCTGAGCCCAACTTCCTAGTGAACGAATGGCATCTTGATCTGCTTTTTTGGCATGTTTGTATACATCATCACTAAATTTATAATTCTCAAAGAGACGGTTAACAGGACAGGAAACTTGATCCCCAAAAGCCATATTCATAAAGGAGCGTTCAAAATCATCCACATGTCCATGAGACTTCCTGGTCAAAACGACTTCATTTCCTTGTTGCTCGTAGACAATCACTCCACGATCCATCAGATCCAGCAAAGTAGCTTGAAGCATTTTTTCAAATGTAAACACCGGCGGAGTCGCCTTCTCTTTATTAGTCGGGGAGGCCTCGTCTAATTCGGCTGAATAAACAACTGAGCTCATGACAAGAGGTGCAATGTCCTGTGGAATTTCATAAAGACGAGTATCAGTCGGATAGGTCACACCAGGCCAAATCATTTTTTTGAACCGATTGCGACCCAAGAGAGAAAGAAGCCAGAGTGCAATAATGAAGGCTGGCAAGATCCAGTTCCAAAACATGCGTGTCCAGTATTTTTCCTGTTCAATTTTAGCTTGGTTCTTGTGAAATTCATCCAATTTGGTTAATCCTGTATTTCGACCAGAATCATACAAAGTAGTTAGATCTGACTTCAACCAGTAACCATACAACTCCACAGCCTTTCCTTTACCTAGGTTATAGAAAGTAGCAGAATAGATTCCATCTTCTTTCTTTACAGTCACATCCGGTCCCATAAAGGCTGTATGGATATACAGTTCCGATTGGGCATTAGCTGGTGCAAACTTAGGAATAACACGAAATTGAACCTCGTCCACCTTCTGATCACCATCTGTGATCGGTTTCCAGTTCAACTCCAAGATATCCTTGTGTGAATAGAGGAGATTTTTTAATTTCCATGTAACTTTAATTTTGACAGTATCTGTCGCTACACCACTGTTATAAATTTTCACTCGGTAGCCATCACCTAGATTCGTAATCTCGGGTTCTCTTTGAAGCTCACGACCTTCCACCTCAACCTTTGGCGGTATCTCAATCGCAAAGCCTTGTGGCATGTTCCCTGCCGTTCCTAGGCTAACATACTGCCCTCTATAAGAATCTTTGAAATAATAAACCAGTTCTTCCTCATAGGTGGCGTCGTCCCAGGTGTCCAAGGTCAAGGTTCCACCATAGTAAAGTACATCATAAGATGGGCTAGATGCATGGACGTTCTGACTAACAAAAAGGCAGGCCAGAAAGGCGAAAATAACATACAAATACTTTTTCATTTGATCACGCTCCTTTGTATTATTATAGCATTTTTTAAATAAAAAGAGGACCATGTTTGAAATGCAGCCTATTTTACTGTACAATAGGAGAAGTTAAAATAAGGAAGAGGAGAAAAAATGAAAAAAACATTATTCGCGCTCTTAACAGGGCTTTTCATTTGCCTGGGGATCACACAGGTTGTTCATGCAGATGACTATTTACGAATCGGAATGGAAGCAGCCTACGCTCCTTTCAACTGGACCCAAGAAGATGATGCAAATGGAGCTGTTAAAATTGACGGTACCAATCAATATGCCAATGGGTACGATGTCCAAATCGCCAAAAAAGTTGCTGAGGAGTTAGGTAAAAAACCTCTGATCGTAAAAACATCTTGGAACGGTTTAATTCCAGCCCTCACTTCTGGTAAAATCGATATGATTATCGCTGGGATGAGTCCAACCGCTGAACGTAAAAAAGAGGTCGCCTTCTCCAAGAGCTACTATACCAGTGAACCGGTCATGCTCGTTCGTAAAGATGGAAACTATGCAAATGCTACTACCTTAGATGACTTTAAGGATGCAAAGGTCACCTCTCAACAAGGGGTCTACCTCTATTCTCTCATTTCCCAACTCAAGGGTGCGAAACAAGAAACTGCAATGGGTGATTTTGCCCAGATGCGTCAAGCTTTAGAATCGGGTGTTATTGATGCCTATGTTTCTGAACGTCCCGAAGCCCTAACCGCCGAGTCCGCTAATTCTAAATTTAAGATGATTCAATTCAAAAAAGGATTTGAAGTTGGGGAAGAAGATGCGACTATCGCTATCGGGATGAAGAAAGGTGACACTAGAATTGACCAAGTCAATGCCGCACTAGCTAAGATTTCGTCTGAAGACCAAGTTAAACTCATGGATGATATGATTAAGAAGCAACCAGCTTCCAGTGATGCTAGTGATGATAAGCAGACATTCTTTAGCCAAATGATGAAGATTTTAAAGGATAATGGCCCACAGTTCTTACGGGGAACTGGAATGACCCTCTTAATCTCTATGACTGGAACTATCGCTGGGTTGATTATCGGTTTGTTAATCGGTGTCTTCCGGACAGCTCCGAAGGCTAAAAATAAATTCCTTGCTGGATGCCAAACTGCCTTTGGTTGGTTCCTCAATGTCTACATTGAAATCTTCCGTGGAACTCCGATGATCGTTCAATCCATGGTCATTTTCTACGGTTCCGCCCAAGCCTTTAACATTTCCTTGGATCGTACCTGGGCCGCCATCTTTATCGTATCCATCAATACCGGAGCTTATATGAGTGAGATTGTTCGTGGTGGGATCTTAGCAGTGGATCCAGGTCAGTTTGAAGCAGCGACTGCTCTAGGAATGACCCATGGACAAACCATGCGCAAGGTCGTCCTTCCACAGGTTGTTCGCAATATCTTACCAGCAACAGGGAATGAATTTGTTATTAACATCAAGGATACATCTGTTTTGAATGTTATCTCTGTAGTTGAACTGTACTTTACAGGAAATACGGTCGCAACTCAAAACTACCAATACTTCCCAACCTTTACGATCATCGCTGTGATTTACTTCGTTCTCACCTTTACCATCACACGAATTCTTCGCTACATCGAACGTCGCTTAGATTCTGATACTTATACTACAGGTGCCAATCAAATGCAAGTCAATGAGGTGAAATAATGGCAGAAAAAATTCTTGAAATTCAACATTTAAAAAAATCTTATGGTCAAAATGAGGTTTTGAAAGATATTTCGCTCACGGTTGAAAAAGGAGAGGTGATCTCCATCATCGGGAGCTCAGGTAGCGGAAAATCAACCTTTCTTCGTTCCATCAATCTTCTAGAGACTCCTACTGATGGAGAGATTCTCTATCGTGGGCAAAATGTTCTTGATCCTGAGTATGATCTTACCCACTACCGCGAGAAATTGGGAATGGTGTTCCAAAGCTTTAATCTCTTTGAAAATTTAAATGTCTTAGAAAATACGATCGTTGCACAAACGACCGTCCTCAAGCGTGATCGTGAAAGCGCAGAAAAAGTTGCCAAAGAAAACCTTGAAAAAGTCGGTATGGGATCTCAATATTGGGCTGCTCGTCCGAAACAACTTTCAGGAGGCCAAAAACAACGGGTTGCTATCGCGCGTGCCCTTTCCATGGATCCTGATGCCATCCTCTTTGATGAACCAACTTCCGCCCTGGACCCTGAAATGGTTGGGGAAGTTTTGAAAATCATGCAGGACCTCGCTAAAGAAGGTTTGACCATGATCGTCGTAACCCACGAAATGGAATTTGCCCGCGATGTCTCTAGCCGTGTCATCTTCATGGACAAGGGGGTCATTGCTGAGCAGGGAGATCCAAAAGAAATCTTTAGTAATCCCAAAGAAGAACGGACCAAGGAATTCCTTCAACGCTTCTTACACTAACCTCTTGAAACAGTTTGCTTACCAGTATGGAAGCAAGCTGTTTTTTGTACCTCCTCTTCTTTTAAGGCATAGAAAAAACCAGAGAGGAAGCCTCTCTGGTTTTTAATTGGAACAACAAATTAATCTTCGAATTTTTGATGATTTTTGTCATAAAAATCAATCAATCCGAGTGCAGTTTCAAACGAGATGTTCTTCACTTTTGCACGTCCTTGAGCCAAGGCAATGATAGACATTTCACGGGCATTTGTTTCTTTACTGATACGATATCCCGTAATTTTCTTATCGCGTACCCATCCAACAACTGATTCTACTTTTTCAAAGTTCGATTTAGCCATGATCTTTCTCCTATATTATTATTTCCAATACTAATATAAATTGTTTTGCACATTTTGTCAACTAAAATCGCTGAAAATACGAACCTTTTTTAAAAAATGAGAAATAGTTTACTTTGCTTTCAAGGCTGATAATATTTGTGTACGAATGTTTTCGACGCCATCTGGGTTAGCTGGTAGGAAAATCGTATTATTCCCTTCCTTATCTGCAAAATTATTTAAGGTATCTAAGTACTGATTGGTTAACAGAATAGACATGATTTGCTCTTCGGTCAAGTCTACATTGGCTCCTTTTAACTCTTTAATAGAGTCTGCCAATCCATCGACAATAGCCTTCCGTTGCTCGGCAATACCGACCCCGTGCAAGCGGTCTTTTTCCGCCTCAGCTTCGGCAGCAGTAACGATCTTGATCTTGTCTGCTTCTGCCAATTCCTGTGCTGCCACGCGTTTTCTTTGCGCCGCATTAATCTCGTTCATGGATTGTTTCACTTCGGCATCTGGCTCAACTTTGGTGATCAAGGTTTTTACAATAATATATCCATAAGTTGACATTTCTTCTGCCACTTGTTTTTGAACCTCAAGGGCGATTTCATCTTTTTTCTCAAATAATTCATCCAAGGTCAACTTGGGAACAGAAGAACGCAAAGCATCTTCAATGTATGATTTAATCTGTGATTCTGGACGCATCAACTTGTAGTAGGCATCCTTTACGTTGCTTTCGTTCACTCGGTATTGCGTCGCCACATTCATGGTAACGAATACGTTATCCTGAGTTTTTGTTTCAACCACGATCTCACTCTGCAAGACGCGCAATTGAACTCGTGCTGCAATTTTATCGATACCAAAAGGCGCTCGCATATGAATACCACTATCGCTAATTTTTTGATATCGTCCAAAGCGCTCGATGATGGCAACGGATTGTTGCTTGACCACATATAGTGAGCTAATCACAATGAATCCTGCAACCAGTAGCAAGAATAAAACAAAGATAATAAATCCAGGCATAAAAAGTTCCTCCTTTTAATTTACGCATATCATATCACAAGTGTTGATAAAAAAGCAATATATTCCTTAAAAATATATTGCTTAAATGGTCGATTGTTTCTGTATGATACTCAGACGAGCATATTATAGAGTGTTTCATTGCCGTTCAAGTTAATGAAAGACGGATCAAAACGCTCGATACGGTTGACCAAGCCTGCATAGTCATGTTTATTGGCTAAAGTAACCCCAATCAAGACAGGGCCTGTTCCCTTACTAGCGCGCTTGATGTATTCAAAACGTGTGATATCATCATTTGGCCCTAAGATATCATTTACAAACTCGCGAAGGGCCCCTGGACGTTGTGGGAAGTTTACGATAAAGTAGTGTTTCACTCCATCGTAGATCAAGGCGCGTTCTTCCATTTCAGGCATGCGGTTAATATCATTATTCCCACCTGAGATAATACAACAGATCGTTTTACCCTTGATGTATTCGCGCAAAATCTCTAGAGATGCCACACTAGCAGCTCCCGCTGGTTCGGCAACAATTCCTTGCTTGGAATAAAGATCAATCAAAGTCTCTGAAATCAAACCTTCATCGACCCCAACCAGGGTTTCCACATGCTGACGGGTTACTTCATAAGTCAATTGGCCCACCTTTTGCACAGCAATCCCGTCTGCAAACTTATCGATTTCTGGTAATTTGACGGGACCACCTGCTTCAAAAGCAGCCTTCATGGAGCGCGCTCCTTCGGCCTCTACCCCAATGACTTCAATCCGAGGATCCGTTTCTTTGATATAGGTAGAAACACCTGAAATGAGTCCTCCTCCACCAACAGGAACGAGGACTGCATCAAAAGCAATCGATTCTTTTCGAGCTTCCTCAAGGATTTCGTAGGCCACTGTTCCTTGACCAGCCTGTACGTTTGGATCATCAAACGGGTCAATAAAGGTCCGTTTTTCTGCAAGAGTAAATTCTTGGGCCGCCTTAGCTGACGCGTCAAAGGTATCCCCAACCAACTTGATCGTTACATAATCCCCACCAAAGAATCGGACTTGGCCGATCTTTTGTTGCGGTGTCGTAATCGGCATGAAGATAGTCGCTGGAATCTTCATTTCATTACAAGTATAAGCAACCCCTTGCGCATGGTTTCCCGCAGAAGCACACACTACTCCACGCTCCCGCTCTTCTTTTGATAATTGAGAGATCGCAAAGTAAGCACCACGAATTTTGAAAGAACGAACACGTTGGGCATTTTCTTTTTTCAAATAAATCTTTGCCCCATATTTTTCAGATAAATAGTGGTCGTATTCAAGAGGCGTATTAACAACGACCCCTCTTAATATTTTATGGGCCTTAGCCACATCTTTTGCTGTTATCATTTCATACCTCTGTTGCTGTGTTTTGATGAAAAAAGCAAGCCAGGGTGTCCCAACTTGCTTAGTCTTCTACAGACAATTAGTTGTAGATTTTGAAGGCGTCATCGTCGTTTTGACCAACGAACGGCATTGCTTTACGTAATTCAGCACCAACTTTTTCAATTTCAAGTTCTTCAGCTTGTTTGCGGAAGGCTTTCAAACGTGGGAAACCAGCATCGTGGTCTTCAACGAATTCACGCGCAAACTTACCTGATTGGATATCAGCAAGGGCAGCTTTCATGTTTTCTTTTACTTCTGGACCGATGACACGTGGACCAGTTACGAAATCACCAAATTCCGCAGTATTTGAACATGATTGACGCATTTTCTTGAAGCCACCTTCGTAGATCAAGTCAACGATCAATTTCATTTCGTGAAGTACTTCGAAGTAAGCCAATTCAGGGGCATAACCAGCTTCTGTCAAAACTTCAAACCCAGCTTCGATCAAGCTTGTCAAACCACCCATAAGAACGGCTTGTTCACCAAACAAATCTTCTTCTGTTTCTTCTTTGAAGGTTGTTGAAAGAAGACCAACACGTGCTGAACCAACACCTTTTGCCCAGTCCATTGCGATGTCTTTGGCGTTACCAGTAGCATCTTGGTAGACAGCATAAAGTGCTGGTACACCAAATCCTTCAGTGTAAGTACGACGTACCAAGTGACCTGGTCCTTTTGGTGCAACCATGAAGACATCTACGTCTTCAGGAGCTTTGATGTATCCAAAGTGGATATTGAAACCATGAGCAAATCCGAGAGCTTTACCAGCGCTCAAGTTTGGAGCGATTTCATCTTTGTAGATATCTTTTTGGATTTCGTCTGGTGCCAAGATCATGATGATATCAGCCAATTTAGTTGCTTCTGCAACTGGGTAAGCTTCAAAACCATCTTCTTTTGCTTTATCGAATGATTTACCCGGACGCACACCGATGATCACATCATGACCTGAATCACGCAAGTTTTGTGCGTGGGCATGACCTTGTGAACCATAACCGATAACGGCGATCTTTTTACCATCAAGTGCTGGTACTTTAACGTCTTTTTCGTATTCCATTTGAACTGCCATAAGTAAAATCTCTTTTCTATTTTATTATTTGCCTTTTTAAGGCGGGGTTAACAATGTTAAGGTGAGAATTAATCTCGAGTAAATCCGGTTGCACCGGTGCGGGCGATGTTTTTAATCCCATACGGGCGAATAACACGAATGAGGGCCTCGCTCTTTTCTGCATTTCCCGTCATTTGAACGGTAATCGAGCTTGGGGCTACATCGACCACGGTCGCACGGAAAGGTTGGATGATGGCCAAGATTTCTGCCCGCTTCTCAGCAGGTGCAGAAACTTTCACCAAGATCACTTCGCGCTCCAAGTGTGGTTTATCTGTGATATCCCGAACACGGATCACATCCACCTGGCGGTTGAGCTGTTTGATGATTTGCTCCACTTCATCATGCGAAGCAACATCAATGATAATGGTAATCCGCGATACATTAGGGTTTTCAGTTGCGCCAACAGAGATACTTTCGATATTGACTTGACGTCTCGATAAGACTCCAGTAAAGCGGTTCAGAACACCTGAGCGGTTTTGAAGTTTGGCTGTTAACATTCTACGCATTAAACTTCACCCCCAACATCTCATGATTACTCTTACCAGCTGGTACCATCGGTAAGACATGCTCTTTCCGAGAAATGTCTACTTCGATGAACATTGGTACATCTTCTGTGATGACTTCCAAATCCTTCTCCAGAGTTTCAGGATTATCAAATTTATAATTCTTGATCCCGTAAGCTTGCGCCATCAATTGGAAATCCGGAAGGCTATCAAAGACTGACTCTGACGTCCGACCATCATAGAAGGCTTCTTGCCATTGGCGGACCATCCCAAGCGAGTGGTTGTTGAGCATAACGACCTTGATCGGAACCTTATAAATATTTAAGATCGCCAATTCTTGATTGGTCATTTGGAAACCACCATCTCCGACAAAGAGAACAACTTCTTTATCTGGATTGGCAATTTTCGCTCCGATAGCTGCAGGAACACCGAATCCCATCGTTCCTAGACCACCAGATGTTACCAATTGGCGCTCATTTTGGTAAGGATAGTATTGAGCTGCCCACATTTGGTGTTGTCCAACGTCTGTGACGACAATAGCGTCACCCTTGGTCAACTCTCCAATGCGTTCGATCACAGCTTGTGGCTGTACAACCCGTTCCTTCTTGTCGTAAGAACGAACCCGATTCTTATCTTGGGTTACCTTTTCGATCCATTTTTCTGTATTGTTATGAACCGTTGGCTCTGCTAGTAACTGCTGCAAGGCCTTCTTCGCATCGCCGACAACTGGAATGTCAACTGCAATGATCTTACCAATCTCTGCAGGATCAATATCGATGTGGGCAACCTTAGCATTCTTAGCGAAAGTTTTTGGATTCCCTGTTAAACGGTCATCAAATCGACAACCAACACTGATCATGAAATCTGTCTCTGTCATAGCGATATTGGCTGCGAACGATCCGTGCATTCCTCCCATTCCTAGGAAAAGAGGATGACTGGTCGCAATCGTTCCTTGACCTAAAAGACTGGTCACTACTGGAATCTGATAGCGCTCTGCAAAAGCAATCAACTCTTTTGCAGCCCCAGCGTAACTTACCCCACCACCAGCAAGAAGAACTGGTTTTTTAGCCTTACTCAATTGCTTCAAAATCTTTTTGATTTGCAATTCATTTGGTTCAATGGTTGGCTGATAGCTTGGAAGCTTCACACTTGGTTCATAGATAAAATCTGTCTCTAAAGCAGAGACGTCTTTCGGTAGATCAATCACAACCGGACCAGGACGTCCGGTCGTCGCAATATGGACAGCTTCTGTAATAATCCGCGGAAGGTCTGCCGTCTCACGTACTTGATAATTGTACTTGGTAATGGGCATGGTAATTCCCACAATATCCGCTTCTTGGAAGGCGTCTTTTCCGATTCCAGCGCGATTAACTTGACCAGTAAAGACCAATAAAGGAACACTGTCGCTCATAGCATCTGCAATCCCTGTAATAGCATTGGTAGCCCCCGGTCCACTCGTGACGACTGCGACACCCAACTTCCCAGTTGATTTGGCATAGCCTTCAGCTTCATGCAAGCACCCTTGTTCGTGTCGTCCAAGAATATGCTTGATACCTTTAAAGCTATAAATAGCATCGTATAAAGGCAAAACGGCTCCACCAGGATAACCAAAAATCGTATCGATTCCCAAATCACGCAGGGTTTCAAGGACAAGTTCTGAACCGGTTTTCGCAGTTTCTAAGGTAATTTTCTCCATGTCTCTCCTTTCCAGTACTTTGTTTCTCAAATGAGCATGCTACTATCATACCATTTTTAGGAAATATTTCAAGGAAAAATAGTAAATTTTCTGAATTTTCTATCCAAATCCGAATAATGAGAGTTTCTCTAGAATTGCTATGTCTATCACAAAAAAGAGGCTAGGACTTTTGAACTGCACCCCAAAAGTTAGACAGAAAAATCTAACTTTTGGGGTGTTTTTATTATGAAATTAACTTATAAAGATAAAGT
>JAPJPE010000004.1:0-12225 GCA_030825825.1 Streptococcus sp.
TTTGCAGAAAAGTCAGAGACTCTTTCACTTCTGGAGCTGTCAGCTTGAGCATGCCACCCTGGAAGAGATGACCTCCATTTGCCGCTAAGGCTTCTTTCCAGGTGTATTCTGTACTTCCAAATTGGTCCAATTGCCCATCCCCATTGGTATCCTTGGTTAGTTTCTTGCAAATCGTATAGAACTCTTCAAGGGTCCAACCTTTTTTGGGAACCGCGATGCCTTCTTTATCCAAGAGATCTTTATTGACACACATCAAAATCGGATTGCTTTCATAAGGTAAGGCATAGGTTTGCCCCTGATAGACACCGGATTCAAATGCAACGGGATAAAAGGCAGCTTGATCTTTTCGATCCATATAGCCGTTTAACTTTTCTAATACGCCTCGCGCTGCTAATAAGGTAAGATCTTGCTCAGAGACCATAAACACATCTGGCGTCTTTCCTGAGACAATCTTTTCAGAGAGCCAGTCTGAATAATCTGACTGCGGAATCCCGTTTTCATACTCTACACGGACGTGGGGATGGGATTTTTCAAATTTTTGAATCGCACGATCCAAGGCATGGGAACGTTGACTGGTCGGCACATCCCAGCTAGAACCTGCATAAACGCCGATATGGAGTACGGTCGGTTGCTGTTTCCACCAATAAAAACCTGCGCTCACACAGAGCACAACAAGGAGACCAATCCCCCAACAAAGATGCTTTCGCTTCAATTTCATTCTGTATTTCCTTTAGAAAAATCACGTCTCGTCACTCCTGTTTGGACTGACCAGATCGCTAATTGCGTTCGATCTCGTAGGTTTAATTTCGCCAAAATCGTTGATAAGTAATTGCGCACGGTTCCTTCTGATAAGAAAAGTTTGGCTGCAATTTCTTTATTGGACTCCCCATAGCCGACTTCTTGGATAATGCGCCATTCCGTCGTGCTCAAATCCTTGACATTGTCCTCATCTACAGCAATAGAGAAGTTGGTTTTGGCCATTTGTGAGAAAATTTGAAAGACTTTACTAGCGATATTCGGGTTGATCATAGCTCCGCCTTGATGCACCACCTTAATCGCTTCATAGAGTTCCTCTGTCGAGGCTCCCTTTAAAAGATAACCTGAAGCACCATACTTGAGTGCACTATAGATAAATTCATCATCATCAAAGGTTGTTAAAATAATAATTTTGATATCTGGGTAGTGTTCTTTGACCTCTTTTGTGGCTAAAACTCCATCCATGCCTGGCATCCGAATATCCATCAAGATCAGGTCAGGATGTGTCTGCGGAATGCTAGACAAGACGTGATTCCCATCTTCCACTGTGGCCACCACTTCGATATCGGGGTGGGCTGACAAAATAATTTTCAGAGATTCTCGAATCAAGGCCTGGTCATCTGCCACCATTACTTTTATCACCATCTCTATCTCCCTTCTTTATATTTCGGTAAACTGACGCGCGTGAAAAATCCATCGCGGCTTTCAAATTGAAGCTGTCCTCCTAGGATGGAAATTCGTTCCATCATCTGCTTGAGTCCATAGCCATAGGTCAAGGTTTCAAACCCAACCCCGTTGTCCTGCAACTCGATCAGGTAATCTTCTTCATCCTCAAAAAAATGAAGGCTCATCTGACTGGCATGACCGTGGCGAACCGCATTAGTCATAGACTCTTGGATCACACGAAAGATCGTATCTTCAATCATGACGTCCATATCGACATCGACCCATTCATAGTGTAAATCAACCTGCAAATTGGAAAGTGTCTGGTACTCGCGGATCATCTTTTCCAAAGCATCTTTGAGAGTTCGTCCCTCAAGGGCACCTGGACGGAGGCGATTGAGAGAGCCCCTCACATCCTGGATCCCTTCACGAACCACTTCTGATACACTTTTCACCTGCTCTTTTGCCCGATTGGGATCGATATCAATCAAGACCCCAACAGCATCTAAGCCGGCCGAGATCCCTGTTAGCGCGTGTCCCAAGGTATCGTGAATCTCCCGAGCAATCCGCTTGCGCTCTCGATCCTCTGCAATTTTCTCAGACAAGGCCATATAGTTGTTCAACTCCGTATTGACCTTCGAAACCATGGCCAACTCTTCTTCCACTTCGTGGTTTTCCGCAAGAACATTCATAATATAGAACAAAAGCGAAATAATGAAGAGCACCATATTCAAGGCATAGAGGGAATTCTTTAAGAAAAAGGCCAGAATCCGAATGGAGGCAGGATAAAAATGAATATAGACATCAAGAGAAGGTATCGGAAAGAAAAGCGAAAAGACGTCTGAATTGGTCACAAGAAGCATCAAGAAACTCACTAGGATAAACGCAAACCAATACCTGCGGTCTCGCTTGGTATTCAACTCTTTGGAACCATAGAAGATATCCGCAAAAACCAATAGAATAAGCCCGTTATAAGCTACATTTTGGACCCACATCAAGAGCAACATCAGGAGGATCTCCAGAATGTTCCACTTATCAAAAATGGACCATCGACTCGTTTGAGACCCGTAACGACTCATGGAGATCAAGGCAATCCCAGCAAATAAGAGCGCAGACAACCAAAAAGTTGTAGAAGGCGCAAAAGGAATACGCTCTAAACGTTCTACTAATAGGGAGGCTTGTCGTTGGGCAATGATATAGTTGGTTGCTTGAAGATAGATGATACTGTTGAGCATCACAGCGATAAAATTCACGACCATCAGAATGGCCAAACTGTATCTCACACCTCTAAATTTTCTCATTACTGCCACCCATTCACATCAAAGTGATCGATGTTTTCCTTTGTCATCATTTGAACCGGAATGGTTATTTCTTTTTGGTAGCTCTTCCCATCAGCCATATCTTGGATGACCTCCATCACGCGGTCTCCCATCTTCAACGGAGACTGGGCAACGGTTCCTACGACATCATCTGTTGAGTGTAGCAAGGCTTTCATATCTGGTGAGCCATCAATCCCATAGATCGCAATGGGATGGGTGATCCCTTGCTCCTTGATCGCTGCTAAAGCTCCTATAGCTGAACGGTCATTCAAGGCGACTAGAGTATCGACATTCCCCCCTGACTGCAAAAACTTACGGACAGCGGGCATGGCGATCTCCGTCTGACCCTTGGTTTCTAGTTCCGAGATGATCTGATAAGACCCATGTCCTTTGATGGTATCCTTAAATCCCTGAATCCGCGTATCTGCCGAAACAGTCCCCTTATGCTCCAAGAGAAGGATCCGAGCATTTGAAGAGCGTTTCATCAACTCTTTCGCAATCAAGACTCCTGCTTGGTAGTTGTCGGAGACAATGCTGGCATCCGGC
Source organism: Streptococcus sp. (assembly GCA_030825825.1). Classification (GTDB taxonomy): domain Bacteria; phylum Bacillota; class Bacilli; order Lactobacillales; family Streptococcaceae; genus Streptococcus. The sequence goes on from JAPJPE010000004.1 coordinate 3,285, forward strand.
TTAAAATGCTTGAGCTGGGTATCAACTGCAATGATCTTAATTCCTTGTTTTCTAGCTTTTTTAAGAGCCCTTAAAATGGGCTGACTATCCCCTTTGACCGGATTAATCACAATCACATTTACTTTTTGGGCGCAAAAATCATCGATCTGCTGGCTCTGCCTTTTTTCATCCAATTCCGGATCTCGAACAGATACAAGAGCCCCTCTCTCATCGGCAATTCGACTAATTTCCGAATGAATACTTTTATAGAACTCATTGTTCATGGTCATATAGGTGACACCGATCTTGGTCTGATCCTTGATGCTACTGGTTTGACAAACGGCATAGATCCACAAGAGGATGCAGGCCACTGGAATCACCAGTAAAACCCGTTTTATCAGCCATTTCAACCGTTCTTTTCTTTCTTCTTTCCCCTTCAAACTCCGTTCCTTTTCTGAAAGTTTTGAATATATATTACTTTATTTTACTACTTTTTCAAGATAAATGCTGGCTTTTATTGTACAGATGCATATTTTTGATTTATTTTTAAAAGAGTAGTTCCCGAATGAAACCCCTACCAAGTATCAAAAAAGCTGGTCTATAAACGAACCAGCTTTCTTTTTTTATTTCTAAAAAGGAAGATCTTCCTCTTCTAAGATGATATCGGCTAAATCTCCTGTTCCACCATTTTCACGCATAGCCCGCTGAGCCCGGCTCTCTAGCAATTGAAAACTTTGGCAGAGGACCTCTGTCACATACTGCATGACGCCATTTTTCTCGTAGCGGCGCGTCCGAATCTCTCCATCCAAAGAGATCAAGCTCCCTTTACTGGCGTAACTAGCCATGGTTTCAGCCAATTTCCCCCAGACAACCACATTGACAAAATCAGTCTCTCGCTCCCCGTTTTGGTCCTTGTAGCGACGATTGACCGCAACGGTCACTCGGGCAACGGATTTGTCTGTGCTGGTTTTATGCAATTCTGGAGCCGCCACTAGGCGACCGATTAAAATAACTTTATTATACATCATTTACCTCCTATCTATTTATTCGAAAAAATTTCAAAAAATGGAGGTGGCAAACCAAAATCAAAAAAATCTAGGATTCAAAAAATCCTAGATTCTTCTCTTTATTCATGCCAGTGACGAGCAGGATCAAATGGTGTTCCTGCTACTTCTGCGTCATCCAATTCAATAATGCCTCGTTTTTGAGGAGCATTTGGCAAGTGCAATTCGCGAGGACTGCACATCATGCCATAGCTTTTTTCTCCACGAAGAGCTCCTGGGAAAATCAAGCTGCCATCCGGCATCATGGCACCTGGAAGAGCAACAATGGTCTTGAGACCCACCCGCGCATTTGGAGCCCCTGCTACGATCTGAACCGTCTTATCTGCCCCAACTGCTACTTGGCAGATATTCAAGTGGTCACTATCTGGATGGGCCACCATTTCAAGGATTTCTCCCACCACAAATTTTGGTTCCCGATCATTGACCAAGCGTTCTGAAAAACCTTCTCTTTCCAATTCTTGGTTCAAACGATCCACTTGCTCATCTGTCAAAAAGACTTGGCCATTGCCTTCGATGGCGAAGAAAGATGAGGCGTCAAAAATATTCCAGGCAACGGTATCTTGGTTGTCCTCACGGTAAACGCGAGCTACTTTTCCTTTTCTCTCCACCGCGAGCTTTGCTTCTCCACTATTTTTCAAGGTCAGCATCAATACATCGCCGACTTGTTCTTTGTTGTATGTTACAATCATGTTCTTCTCCTATTTTAATCCTGCTAAGAATGCTGTAATCTGGGCTTTAGTTTTCCGATCCCGATTGACAAACCGTCCGATTTCCTTATCCTTTTCAAGTACCACCAAACTAGGGATCCCATAAACATCCCAGACTTTCGCCAGATCCATATAGGCATCTCGGTCAATTAAGATAAAGGTAAATTCGGGATTTTCAGCCTCAATCTCCGGCAAAAAAGGCTTGAGATAACGACAATCCCCACACCAGTCGGCTGAAAAGACAAAGACTTTCTTGCCCTCTTGCTCTACATAAGAAGCAATTTCTTCTAGAGAATTTGGTGTAATCATAGTTTTTCCTCTTCGTACTGCAAAAGACCATCCTCATAGACAAAGCGGTAATGGCGCTCATCTTCAAAAATGACGCCTCCTACTAAACGCTCTTCACTAGACTCGTAGAGTTCCACATACAAGGTCGCAATCGTCCCCATAGCTTCCATTTGTTCCCGTACTTCTGCTACTAACTCTTCTTGAGTACGGAGACGCTTTTGATCTTTGGCAATTTTATAAACACCGGCCGCAAGAGCTCCTGCACTTGCTACAGCCAGACTAGACAAAATAATTTTTTTAGCTTTCATAGTGCCTATTGTAACACAAAATAAGCAGAGGGACAATGGTCTAGGCTGGATCTCCTCCTTCAGTTTTTCGAGACCGATTTCTATAATAACGCTACCATCCTTGTAGAAAAAGTGATAAAATAGCATCAGAAAGAAGGTAACCTATGACTGATTTATTTTCTAAAATCAAAGAAGTAACTGAAATCCCTGCCATCTCAGGTCATGAAGGTCCTGTACGGGATTATTTGCGCCAACAATTGACCCCTCATGTGGACGAAATCGTGACAGATGGTCTCGGTGGGATCTTTGGGGTCAAACACTCAACAGCTGCTGACGCTCCTCGTATCTTAGTAGCTGCCCACATGGACGAAGTTGGTTTTATGATTAGCGAAATCAAAGCTGACGGAACTTTCCGTGTTGTTCCAATCGGAGGTTGGAATCCGATGGTCGTCAGCGGCCAACGCTTCAAACTCTTTACACGTGATGGACGTGAATACCCTGCTATTTCCGGATCTGTTCCTCCACATTTGACACGTGGTACAGGTGGGCCAACCGTACCTGCCATTAGCGACATCGTCTTTGATGCAGGCTTTAGTTCTAAAGCTGAAGCTGAGAGCTATGGCATCCGTCCTGGAGATACCTTGGTCCCAGATAGCTCTGCAATTCTCACTGCTAATGGTAAAAACGTCATTTCTAAAGCATGGGATAACCGCTACGGCGTCTTGATGGTCAGCGAATTAGCCAAGAGTCTTTCTGGACAAGCCTTAAACAACGAACTCTATGTAGGGGCTAACGTTCAAGAAGAAGTAGGACTTCGTGGTGCCCACACCTCAACTACTAAATTTGATCCTGAAATCTTCCTTGCTGTAGACTGTTCACCAGCAGCGGATGTTTTTGGGGACCAGGGCGCGATTGGTGAAGGAACACTGCTTCGCTTCTACGATCCAGGTCACATCATGCTACCAAATATGAAAGACTTCTTACTCACAACTGCTGAGGAAGCGGGCATTAAATTCCAATACTATTGTGCCAAAGGTGGTACCGATGCAGGTGCAGCACACTTGAAGAACGGTGGAGTCCCATCAACAACCATTGGTGTCTGTGCACGTTACATCCACTCTCACCAAACCCTCTATGCCATGGATGATTTCTTGCAAGCGCAAGCCTTCTTGCAAGCATTGGTTAAGAAATTGGATCGCTCTACAGTTGATTTAATCAAACACTATTAAACAAAGCCTATCTGAAGCCCCGTAAGGGGCTTTTTTAGGAGGGAAACAAGGTTCTCTTGGAAACTTTCCACCGTGAGTAACCATTGAGCTCTTTGGCATCCACACTTCCCTATGGAAAGTATCTTAGAATATTTTATCTTCCATCGCTTTTCTGATATAATATGAAAGAATGAAATGGTAGGGAACTGAACACTCATCCTTGATTCTGTGTAGCAGGCCCTTTCCTTATATACAGGAGTTTTACATGAAAAAACAAGCTTTTAGTTCTGAAAAGTATTTGAACTTGCAACGTGACCACATTATTGAGCGGATCAATCAATTCGATGGCAAGCTCTACCTTGAATTTGGTGGTAAGATGTTAGAAGACTTCCACGCTGCTCGTGTCCTCCCTGGATACGAACCAGACAATAAGATCAAGCTGCTCCAAGAATTGCGTGACCAGGTGGAAATTGTCATTGCCATCAACGCCAACAACATTGAGCACTCAAAAGCCCGTGGAGACCTAGGAATTTCTTATGACCAAGAAGTGCTTCGCTTGATCGATAAATTCAATGAATTAGGAATCTACGTTGGCTCTGTCGTGATCACCCAATATGCTGGACAAGCTGCAGCAGACGCCTTTCGCAAGCAACTGGATAAGAGCGGGATCGCCTCTTACCTCCACTATCCGATCAAGGGCTATCCGACCGATATGGACCATATCATCTCTCCTGAGGGGATGGGGAAAAATGACTACATCAAGACTAGCCGCAATTTGGTCGTTGTGACAGCTCCTGGACCTGGTTCTGGTAAGCTGGCAACTTGCATGTCCAATATGTACCATGACCAATTAAATGGGATCAAATCAGGTTATGCTAAGTTTGAAACCTTCCCAGTTTGGAATCTTCCTTTGCACCACCCAGTCAACTTGGCTTATGAAGCAGCGACTGCAGATCTAGACGATGTCAATATGATCGATCCCTTCCACCTCCAAACCTACGGAGAAACAACGGTCAATTACAACCGCGATATCGAAATCTTCCCTGTCTTGAAGCGCATGTTGGAACGCATCTTAGGAACCTCTCCTTACGCTTCTCCAACAGACATGGGCGTCAACATGGTTGGCTTTGCCATTGTGGACAATGACGCTGCGATTGAAGCTTCCCAACAAGAAATCATCCGTCGCTATTACCAAACCATTTTGGATGTTAAAGCAGAGCGTGTCGGTGAAGGAGCTGTCAAGAAGATCGAGCTCTTGATGAATGATTTGGGGATTACTCCAAATGATCGGAAAGTGACCGTCCTTGCCCGCCAAAAAGAAGAAGAAACGGGGGAGCCCGCCTTGGCGCTTGAATTGCCAAACGGCGAGATGGTAACCGGAAAAACCTCTGATCTCTTTGGCCCAACCGCAGCCCTCTTAATCAATGCGATCAAGAAATTGGCGCATATTGATAAAGAAACCAAATTAATCGAGCCAGAATACGTCCAACCTATCCAAGGCTTGAAGATCAATCATTTGGGTAGCCGCAATCCTCGTCTTCACTCGAACGAAATCCTCATTGCCCTGGCCATTACAGCTATGACCAATGAAGACGCTAAGCTTGCTATGCAAGAATTAGGCAAGTTGAAAGGCAGTGAAGCCCACTCAACCGTGATGCTAACAGACGAAGACAAGAATGTCCTTCGCAAGCTCGGTATCAACGTCACTATGGACCCTGTCTACCAATACGATCGCTTGTATCGTAAATAAACTCAGACAAACAAAAACAATCCCTGCTCGAGGGATTGTTTTTTTTATAATGCAAAGAAGAGAAACTATTTGACAGCCTCCCATAATTGGCGAATGGGCTTCCTTTGAACAGGGTCCACAAAATGAGGAGCAATTTCATTTAAAGATTCTAATACAAAGGCTCGTTCTGCCACATAAGGATGCGGCAAGATCAAGCTCGGACTGTAACAAATCGTGTCCTCCATATAGAGCAGATCTAGATCGATCACACGTGGCCCCCACTTGACCTCACGGACACGTCCCATTTCCTGCTCAATGGCAAGTAAGGTCTCTAGTAAATCCTCTGGGGTCATCCAGGTTTCAACCTCTGCCACCTGATTCAAAAAGGTGTCCTGCTCCACTCCTCCCCAAGGTTCTGTTTCAATCCTTGTAGATGTCTGAAGAAGGCGAATGCCTCGATCCTTGATTTTTTCTAGCGCCGTCTCTAGTTGCAGTTGTTTATCTCCCATATTGGTACCAAGGCCAATAAAGGCTCGTTTTTTCTCTCGTTCGATTGTCACCGAACAAGTCTCGAGTGGCAAGGGAACAGGAGCCCAAGGTTTTTTCAACTCCAGACGAACTTTTTCTACAAAGGCATAGCTTTCGAAAATCTTTTGCACCAATTGAAAGGCAACCGTTTCAATCAGATCGATCTTTTCTGCCTGCATCCACTCGGTCAACTGTTCCGCTAAGATCCCGTAATGGATCGAAGCATCCAAATCTCCTGTGCGGGCTGCACGGGTCATCTCATAATCCACCCATAGGTCTAGGACAAAGCGTTGTCCCAATTCTTTTTCTGCCGGAAAAACACCATGATAGGCGTATATCTCTAAGTCCTTGATCCGTAATTGATCCACTCTCTTCACCTCTTATAGCCGGCCATTAGTGGCCCATGAGTTTATAGGCTTCATTTTTCAAGTCTTTATCTGTCGCAAGCAGTCCACGTGCAGCGGTTGTCACTGTTGCAGTCCCAGGTTTACGGACACCACGCATGTTCATACACATATGCTCTGCTTCTACCCAGACAAGGGCACCTTGCGCTCCAAGATATTCCATCAAGGCATCTGCGATTTCTACCGTCAATCGTTCCTGAATCTGTGGTTTTTTAGCATAAACTTCGACCGTACGAGCCAGTTTTGAAAGTCCAGCAACACGGCCATTTGGAATGTAGGCAATGTGCACTTTTCCATAAAACGGCAAAAAGTGATGCTCACACATGGAATGGAAGAAAATATCCTTCTCAACCACCATATTGTTATCAATGATTTCAAACGATTTAGACAGGTGCTCTTCTGCCGTCTGTCCTAGTCCTGAAAAGATTTCTTGGTACATCTTTGCAATGCGGGACGGGGTTTCTTGAAGCCCTTCACGGTTCTCATCTTCACCGACTGCCTCGATAATCATTTTTACTGCTTCTTCAATTTTCTTTGTATCCATATCATCTCCTAGTTGGATTTTTCTGTTTTTAATAAATAAGGTCGTACCTGGCTAAGGAAATAAAGCGATCCTGTTACAATGAGGAGCTCATCATCTCCAGTTTGCCAGTTTTGTAGAAATTCTTGCCAGTTGACTTCCTCCAGCTGATGGTTTTTCGCAGCAGCTCTTATCTCTTCTTGAGAATAAGCTCTTGGATCTTCAAAGGTCGTGAGGATCAAGCGACTATTTTCCAGTTCCTGCCACTGAATGAGCATCTCTTCTAAGGCTTTGGTCCGGATGCAAGTAAAAAGAATGGTCTTTTTTTGACTCGGGAACAGTTCTCGAAGACTTGCGATCAAAGGCGCAACGGCATGGGGGTTATGGGCCCCGTCCAGCAAGATCATGGTTTTTTGAGAGATCACTTCCATCCGACCAGGCCAGACAACCTGACGCAAAGCCTTATCTACCAACTCTTTTGACAAGAGTTCACGCCCTTCTCTTTCAAAAAGTACATCACAGATACTGATAGCAAGAGCTGCATTTCTGGCCTGGTGATGACCTAAGAGCGCTACTTGATAAGAAGCTTTTTCTCTTTTAGAACTGTGATAAGAAAAGGGTTGGCCCGATAGACAAGAGGCCTCTAGCTCAACTTGGTAATCTCTGTCATAGGCTGTTATCGGTGCCTGCTCTTGAATCGCAATGGCTTCAATGACTTGGCTAGCTTCTGCTTCTATTTTTCCTAGAACCAGAGGAATTCCTGGCTTAATGATACCTGCCTTTTCACGGGCAATGGAAGCCAGATCTGGCCCAAGAAGAGCAACATGGTCCAAGCCAATCGATGTGATCGCAGTCAGAACGGGCTGGCAGACGTTGGTACTGTCTAGTCGTCCCCCCATACCGACTTCCATAATCACATAATCCAGCTCCTCATGAGCAAAATAATCATAGGCAACCGCCGTCATCACTTCAAATTCCGTCAAACCTTGAAAGATGTCTCTTGATTCTTCAGCTTCCAAGAGCCGTTGGTAGCTATCCAGATAGGTTTGCAGGTCTTGATCGGAAATGGCTTCGCCATTAATGGTGATCTGGTCATTGTAATGGATCAGATAAGGAGAGGTAAAGACTCCAACGCGTAAACCTACCTGACTCAAAAGTTGGGACAAGGTAGCAATGGTAGATCCTTTGCCGTTGGTCCCCGCAACATGAATGACACGACAGTCTAGGTGAGGATTTCCTCTCAACGCCAAGAGAGCTTCCATGCGCTCCAAGCCAAAATGTGGATCCTGCGAACGATAGGCTTCTAGCCAACGAAGATCCAACTGATGTTCTTTTGTCTTCATTTACTTGTATTGTTTTAAATTAGTATCTGCTGCCTCTTGGGCTTGGAAAATGGCTTGGCCCAGACTGGCTGCCATCTTGTGTAGGGGAATATCATGCACCCGCACCACTTCGACTCCTTGACTGGCTGCAATACTCGTCAAATGGCTCGAAGCCAGGTCCCGATTCCAAAAACCAGTCTCCGTTGCAGGATCTGTCTCAAATCCAGCTTCCTCAATAATATTGACCACAAAACGTTTGCGGGAGACCCCTAGAAAGATCGGATACCCCTTTTGGTGAATCGTCTCAAGTTCTTGTAATAAGAGTAAGTTCTCACGCTTGGTCAAACCAAAGCCGATCCCAGGGTCTAGCATGATCCGTTCCGTCTGGACACCGGCTTCTTTTGCGACCGCAAGCGAGCGGTCAAAGAAGGTCCACATCACGTCTTGAATCGGTTCTTGAGCCATTGTTTGAAGCTCTGCTTCTGTAAAAGCTGGTTCGAAACCAAAAGTTGGAAAAATAGTGGAACTTGGATGATGCGGTCTTGCCATCACTGGATTAAACATGAGAACTGCGCTGGCTTCATGCTCTGCAACTACAGTAGCCATCTTAGAATCTCCAAGAAAACCAGTAATATCATTGACAATATCGGCTCCAGCTTCCAGCGCTGCCGCCGCCACCTGGGACTTCCAGGTATCCACTGAGATCAAGACATCACTTTCTTTCCGAATGGCTTCTATCACCGGAACCACACGGTCAATCTCTTCTTGAATCTCCACATAATGACTACCAGGTCTGGTTGATTCTCCTCCGATATCCAGGATCTGAGCCCCTTCTTGGATCAGTTTCCTTGCCTGCTGCAAGGCTGCATCCACACTCGTATACTTACCGCCATCAGAAAATGAAT
>JAPJPE010000004.1:12325-14327 GCA_030825825.1 Streptococcus sp.
GCCTGCTGCAAGGCTGCATCCACACTCGTATACTTACCGCCATCAGAAAATGAATCCGGAGTGACATTTAAGATCCCACAAAGAAGGGTCCCTTGGCCACTCAGCCATTTATTATCAATCATTTTCGTCCTCCTTTGATTTCCATCCTACAGCATGATTGCGAACAAAAGAGGCTAGAACAAATGTTCTAAACCTCTGAGTTCATTCTCCATACGGATTGCTTATTTTTTCTGACCTTCTGTACGAAGATTCTGCATCAAAACTCATTGGTACCTACCATTTTATCATAATTTATCATGGAAGAAAACTCTCGATACCGGCAATAAACAAAGGAGGAGTACAGCCGGATAATAATAAGCTAGCGCATTCAAGGTCATATGGAGACAGATGCTATACTCGATCCGCTTGTAGCGATAAGCCACCCAAGTTAAGATCAAGGACATGCCTCCGTAAGCTACCCATTCCCCCAAGGTACTCGGTCCATGTAAGTAAGTAAAAAAGAGAGCACCAGCTAGGTAACCGATCGGTTCTGCTCCTCGAAAGATCAAACGAGGGATGACAGCCCGACAGAGCAGCTCTTCTAGAATCGGAGCGACAAGGATCACGACCATTCCCATAGCAAGAAAAGGAGCATGAGATTGCAGTTCATTTAGAGCTGCTTGATTTGCCGTCGTACCACCTGCCTCTTGTTTCAACAAGGGATAGGCGAGCAGGTTATTAGCTATCAATAAGAGAAGAAAAAGAAAATTTCTCCCTAGAGCCGGCCAGGTAATCACCCGAACATCTAAGTTCTCCAGAGGGCTCATCTTGATGATTCTATAAAAAGCAAAGAGCACCACCACTGTAGCTAAGGCTGTAAAAACAGTAACCGACTCCGCACTCACTCCTTCTTGAAGGGAATAAACCATGGTGATGAGGGGAAATTGGGAGAGAAAGAATAAGGGCACAAAAAGCAGGAGCCAGAGAGCATTCTTACATAATGGGTGCTCTCGAACAAAAGACTGTATTTTTTTCAATGGACAACCTCTTTCTCGTATAAAATAAGAAGACTGGGGCTTTCGCCTCTAGCCTTCTCACTTTATTTCAGTTTACTGATTTTTGAAACGTTCAACGTCACGCGCAATCACCAACTCTTCATCAGTTGGAATAACCAATACCTTCACACGGGAATCGTCTGTGGAAATATCTCCGACAACTCCAAAGACGTTCTTTTCAGGGTCGATCTTGCATCCAAACCAGCTGATCCCATTGATAATAGAAGAACGAACGTTTACTGCATTTTCACCGATCCCTGCTGTAAAAATGATGGCATCTGCACCATTCAAGACAGCTAAGTATTGACCAATGTATTTTTGCAAACGATCGATAAAGATATCGTAAGCCAATTTGGCTTTTTCGTCTCCATTGTGCATCGCTGTATGAATATCCCGCATGTCGCTAGAAGATTCAGAAACACCCAGAAGACCTGATTCACGATTGAAGATGCGGCTGATGTCTTCAGGCTTATTGAAATCCTCTGTATGTTCCATCAAGTAAGGAATAATCGCTGGATCGAGATCCCCTGTCCGCGTTCCCATCATGACGCCACCTAGAGGCGTGAAGCCCATCGATGTGTCGACAGAAATTCCCTTATCAACCGCTGTAACAGATACCCCATTTCCGACATGGCAGGTGATCAATTTCAATTCTTCTAAAGGTTTTCCAAGAAGTTTAGCAGCTTCACCAGCTACATACTGGTGACTGGTTCCATGAGCGCCATACTTGCGGACCTTATTTTCTGTGTAATATTTGGTTGGAAGAGGGTAACGATAAGCTTTTTCTGGCATGGTTGTATGGAAAGAAGTATCAAATACTACAACACTGGTAATATCTGGACAAATCTCTCTAAAAGCCCGAATCCCAGCTGCATTTGCAGGATTATGAAGAGGTGCTAACAAAGACAATTCCTCTACTTTTCGAAGGACTTCGTCATCTACCAAGGCAGAATCCTTGAAGTATTCTC
>JAPJPE010000004.1:14427-24941 GCA_030825825.1 Streptococcus sp.
TCTACTTTTCGAAGGACTTCGTCATCTACCAAGGCAGAATCCTTGAAGTATTCTCCACCAGCAACGACGCGGTGGCCCACACCTGTAATCTCATCGTAGGATTTGATAATATCAAAGCGAATCAAATCATCCAACAAAATTTTTACAGCTTGTGTATGGTCCTGGATATCTAATACTTGTTTTTCAGAGCGTCCATCAAATTTAACAGTTGAAATAGAATCTTTCAAACCGATCCGTTCAATCAACCCTTTTGCAAGAACAGTTTCTTCTGGCATTTGGTACAATTGCCATTTCAAACTAGAGCTTCCTGCATTAATAGAAATTGTTTTCGACATATATTCACCTCATTAAGCGTTTTCACTTCCTCTATTATATCAGATCTTTGATCAAATTTCACTATCCTTTAACCAGTTTTGGAAACTTTCCATGAAGTGAACCACCTGGTCTTGATCCTGGAGATCGGTAAAAGGATAGACAAAGGGCTGAACAGACTCTTCTTCTTGTTTCTGTAGGACGAAAATCGTCTTAGAATAGGCTGGATTTGAAAAGAGAGTTTCTGGCAAGGTCAGCATGGCCAGGATTTGAGCCTTGTCTTTCAACCAAGCTTTTAAAAGATCACTCTGAGGACTCGTCAAGAGGTTGTTGGGAGCTAAAAAGATAGCCACTCCTTGAGGTTTCAAGTATTTCAGCGCCTGTTCCATCATAAGGTGATGGGCATAAGTATGCCCTTCGGAGCTCGCTACCTGATAGCGCTGTGCAATCGCATCATCTGGATAATAACCAATCGGAAGATCGCTGATGATCAAGTCACTTTCTTTCAAAACTTGTGGACGAACCGCGTCTCCTTGTGCAAAGACAACGCTAGACTCCATCACATCTGCGATACTAGCAGATAGGTCAATCAAGAGATCATCCACTTCCAATCCTAAATAATCGATCTTGAGACGGCTATTGTTGACAATGGTCTCAGCGAGATTTCCGGTCCCACTTCCCACTTCTAAGACATCTAGTTGGTCGCTTTTTGCCAACTGATCGATCAAAAATGTAATGATAAAACCAATCGCATCTGGGGTGAACTGGTGATTTGCTTGCAAAGGCTCTGTTTGAGCAGCTTTCATAAAAAGGAACTGGTAGGCTCTGCGCCATTCTTCCTTACTTAAACCTAGTTCTTTTAATTTTTGGCTATTATTTTTGACAATGTCTAGATCTGTCTTGCCCTCTAAATACATGGCATTTTGCTCAATCAAGGCATCATAAAAGTTGGTCGACAATTCATTTTGAATACTTTGAGTGTTTTCCAATAGATAGGTATAGGCTTGTTCAATTTTTTCGAAATTCATGATTTCCTCCGCACCCTATCATACCAAAAATTAGTCTTTTTCGCTATTTTCTGATGGCTCCTTCGTCTCTTTTGGCGTCTCTTCAGAAGGCTTTTCGCTCCCTATCTGCTCTTTATCTTTCTGTGTCTTCTTCTTTTCTTTTTTGCTCTTTCTACTTTCTTTTTCTTCCCTTACAGGAAGAACAAACTCATAGCTTTCTCCATCCATCTTAGCCTGGGCATGAAGAAAAGCAGGATCCTGCTGTAGCTGAACAACTCCAGACTTTAAGTGAATCTCTGATGCCTTCTCATCACCCTTTCCTTTTTCAAGAGCCAATTGTACCAAAGCATAGGCCCGAAGTCGATCTTGACTCGTCTTTAAGATCCGTTTTTCCGCGACCTGACGGTGAAGATAAAACTGAAGCAAGAGACTGAAAATCGCTGCCATCAAAAGGGCGTAGAGCAAGACACCAGCCTTAACTTTTTTCATTTTGCATCGCTGGTACCACATGGTAGACATACTCCCTTTCTAGACCTTCTTCAAAATTCAAACGCAGATGAATCAACTCTCCCTCCTGCCAAATCTGACTAGAGTGAACACCTGAAATCATAGGCTGATAGCCCCTGCCCTTAGCATCTGTTTTTCGAATATCATCTCCTTTAGACTGGCCAATCGCAATTGGTTTTTGATCCTGAATCAAGTAGATATGGTTGTTCTCCACTTTTTCAAAATGACTCCGGTCCAATTCCACCTGCATTTGTTGCTGAAATAAGATCCATTCTTCCTGCTTTTGATGCGCTTGGTAGTCCAATTCAGCATGCAGGAGTTTGGTCAATCCTTGAAAAACCAACACACCCCCACTGAGCACTAAGAGAGCGACCAAGGCCTCGAGCAAGGTAAAGGCCTTAACCCTTCCTTTATTCCACATGCAGTACCACCTTTCCTTGATGATAGACCGTGAGTTGATCGGCATCTTTGTCAACATGAACCTGAATGCCATTAGCCTCCAGATGATTTTGCCCTGTCTGAAGCGCCATTTGAGCGACAGATAAGACCTCTACCTCATTGAAATCCGCTAGTCGCTCCTTGCGCGAACGACGGATCTCCCCTAATAATAGGGTCGTAATTATGGCAAATAAACTCAAAGCTACTAGGGATTCTATGAGAATACTAGCGGGAACGGATGCTCTTTTTAATTTTTCCATTTCCAAGCGACAGTTGATAGGTCACCACTCCTCTCTGTGTCTGAAAGTGAACATTGGCCAGGGATGAATTGCCACCTGCACGGTCTAAACGAATAGTTTTAGGATCTTGCAAAATGACAGAATCAGGAATCTCCACCGTCTGGTAGGGCGTTTGAATCTTCCTTGCAGTCACTTCAACATCCAATTCCGTTTGCCTTGCCAAGGCTATCTTTTGGCTTTCTTGATAGAGGTGTTCAAACTCTGCAAAAAATACTTTTTCTTCCACCTGCTGAAAGCTCGTCCTGATCGATCCCGATAAGCCCAGATAGATAAAACTGACGATCATCAAGGTCAAAAGGGTCTCCACCAAGGTGAAGGCCTTAATCTGCAACCGCACGAGTTTCTCCACTATTTTTCGCATAATAGGCACGATAAGATTCTGCTTGTTTGTTGGTAATATTTCCATCCGCAATCAGCTTTGCTAGAGTGGCTTGGTCATTGGTATGATTGAGCTCGTACAATTCAGCCTGGCTTTCGACCACCTTCACAACCGCTGCATTTCCTGTCTCTTTCACGGAGTCTTTTTGCTTGGTCAAATTCGGCACAAAGAGCAATAAGAGCACACTGATGATCAATAAGACCACCAACATTTCAATAAGTGTAAAAGCTTTAACCTGATAGGTTTTTAATTTTTTCATAAATGAACCTCCATATTTTGATAAATCGGCAGCAACATGGCTGCATAGAGTAAGACAATCACAAGAGCCACAAAGACAAAGACCAAGGGTTGTATCACATTCATAGCCTTGTGAACCCGACGAAAGAAATCTTCCCATGTTTTTTCAGCGTAGATCTCTAGCTCACTTCCGAGCTTTGATTTGACTTCACCATATTCAATCATAAGAGGCAATTCTTTTTTGAAAAAAGGATACCCCCTGACCGTCTCTGAAAAGGACTGGCCACGATCTAAAGAAAGAGCTAAATCCCTTCCAATTTCCTGAAAAAGCTGGGATTTTTGCTCCTGCATCATGGAAAAAATCTGAGACAACTCCAATCCTTGCCCAATCAGATTGCCCCATTCTCTGGCATAATAGGCTGTCAAATAAGCTTGAATCATGCCTTTTCCGAAAGGCAGATGAGACAAGGTTCTAAAAGCGTTGATCTTGCCCGACTTCCGATAATAGAGAAATCCGAGTAAAAAGAAGGCCACCAGTCCCGCTCCTAAGGCCAAAAAGAGTTGGGGGAAGGAACTGATCAATTGCGTCCCAATATTTTGAGCATCCATTTGAGGGAGCAAATAATTGCGCAAGCCTAGCATAATCAGAACTAAAAATCCAAGCAAGATAAGAGGATAAGTGCTCACCTCAATCAGCTTTTTCTTGACCTTGCGCATGTTTTCAAGGTAAGCACTGATTTTCTCCAAGCTCAATGCAAGATTTCCATGGAGCTCAGCGAGAGACAGCTGTGTCGTCACTGCATCTGAAAAACCGATCTCTGCCATCATCTCTGAAAAACTCCGCCCCCGAGAAAGGTCCTCTCGCATCTGGGAAACCAAACGACTCTCCACTAGGTGAGAACGATCCAGAAAATCGACAATCTCAGACAGATGAAAACCACTCGAATAAAGATTCAAAAACAATTCGATGATTTGCTTTTGTTTAGCGGTAGATAATTTTTTCGGCTTGGGCCTGAGCCAGCTGGATATATCCCGATTGAGCCAAGAGATCCATTTGTTGGTTCCAGCGGCTGGCTGAGTGCTCTTGGTAGTTTTCCGTCGCAAAATCGACCACACCTCCTCCTGCAATTAATCGTTGGTAGCAAATACCTTGTAAAACAATCTTGAGCTCTTCCTCACTCACTCCAAGTTCTAAGAGCCTCTCATAAACACCTCGAACGCTCTTGGCATGAATCGTAGAGAAGACGGTGACTCCTGTCAAACTAGCTCGTACGACTGCACGAGCTGTTTCCTTATCTCGGATCTCTCCAATAATGAGAAGGTCCGGCCGATGGCGTAAGGAGAGTTTGATCAGGTTGTCATAGGTCATGCCGATCTGGTCATTCAGCTGAAGCTGAAGCATATTATCTTGCTTGATCTCGACAGGGTCTTCAATAGACATGACTTGCTGATCCGCAAAGCGCTCTTGCGCTAAAGCATGCATGAGAGTGGTCTTTCCCGAGCCAACGGGACCTGCAAAAAGATAAAGTCCACGACCAGCCAATTTCTTCTTCAACTCAGCCAGTTGATCAAACCAAAACCGTAATTCGCGTTCCTCATCATGCAAGAGCCGAATGACCAAGCTTTCATAGCCACGATAATCCCCCACCGTCGACAAGCGAATCGAGACCACTCCATTCTCCAAAGGGTAATCACACGATCCTAGCTGGCTGCGCCTTTTTTCTCCCACATTCATCCCTGCTACAAATTTGAAGTGGCTGATAATAGCCGTCATCTCCTCAAAAGGGAAGGACTGCACAAAGCGCCTCTCGTCTCCCACCCTCATAAAAACTTGGTACTCCTCCTTCCGAGGAATGAAGTAAAGATCCTGGGCCTCTTCCTTTTTCCCCATGCGGATCAATTTTTTTGCAATTTCTTGAACCATAGTTCCTCCTCTCACTTATACTATTCGAAAAAGAAGACAAAAAAAGAAGACTTTCTAGATCGCTCTAAAAAATCTTCCGAATGTCTCTTATGACAGGGTTGTCCCCTTTTTTGAATCGAGTGTATATTGACAAGAACGGTGTTTGCGACTGCCTCTTTCCTTTTCGTAGCCTGGGCGGAGCTTACTTTTAGGGATCTTGTGCTCATCTTCTAGGAGGACAATCGAATGGAAAAACTGCACATCTTCACTGCAGTCCTCACACCACTCTTGCTCCTTGGTATCCCAAAAGATCGTCATGAGGTCACTCCGACTCTTATAACTTGGAAAGTGCTCATTTAACTCCAACCATTTCTGCTTGTAGTATTTCAAAGCCTGGTAATAGTCTTCGAACTTCCGACTACTGACGATATCATCTTCCCAACCTTCTAAAAACCACCAGGGTTCACAGTCCCCGTACATTTCAATCACTCGATACATAAACTCTTCCATCCTTTGTATCCTCTATTATATAGAAAATCCTTTGAGAATAAAAGTTTTCTGCTCAGAGCATGATTTTTCAGGTAGTTTCCAGGCAATTTTCACCATTATTTTTCGAAAATAGACTGCCTAATTGCTATTGGGTCCTTTTTTCGAGAATCAAAAGAAGAGAATCCCAACAAAATGGCGAGCCATCTTGGGGAACTCTCTCTTCTCAAGTATTTAGAACAATTCAAGTGCAATCATGGTTGTCATGGTTGCATCGTAATAGTTGTTCAGAGGTAGATCTTGTGTAAAGATATACTTGTTCTGTTGCACCAACTTCAAATAGCCTTTTTCATGTTCAGAGGCATAGACAATCGGTGCCAAAAAACTTGCTGCCTGATGATTGTTCAAGGCCTTCCCTTTCAAGTCATAACCTGCATACAGGTTTCTTTGACTCTTGAAAAAGTTAAGCATCTTTTTCACCAATTGTTGACTGGTTTTGTCCTTACTTTGAACAAGGTTGTATGGAAGGCGACAAGCATTATACGAGTAGGCACCATCATACTTGGATTCAATCGTCTTTGGATCCGCTACGCGCGTTCCTTGCTCATCTACCCAGATGAAATCAGGTAGTAAACCTGTTTTTGTTTGGGAGCTGATCGTTTGGAGTTGTTGCAACATCTTTTCTTTGATGTCCAACCACTTTGAATCTTTTGTCACTTCATAAAAGATCTGGAATTGCGCTGGCAGTGTATCAGACGTCCGCATCAAATGATAAAACTCCGAGTCCTGATTGGCCCAATTCCCCACCGTTAACACACCCGTTTCTTCATTGTAGTTGTGTGCGAGAATATCTTCTAAAATCGCTTTGGCTTGAGCCTGGTAGTCTTTGGCTTGCTTTGGCCATTGCTGAGCGGCTTTTAGAAGAGCATAGGCGATGTAGAGATCTCCATCTGTAGCGTTATGATCCTCATCCTTTGCTTTTCCATTGCTGATGGTTTGTTTCCAAGACATCAATTGGGTACCTTCCAAGCGATGATTTAGATAATAGTGATAGAGTCGGTCAAAGTCTGCTTGTTGGGCTTGTCCTTTTTCGGCAGCTGCAACAGTAATGAGCATTCCATAACTTTGTGCCTCGGATAACACTACTGTTTGATTGCTATCATTGGTGGTTCGAACATAGGATTCTTTCCCTTTTGAAACAACAAAATGCTCATTCCACTGATGATAAATTCGATTTCGCATCTCCACTTTACTTCTCGTTCTCGCTAAAAACAAGGTCAAACAGAAAATGCAAAGGATGACTAGAAACCATACATATCTCATCTTTTTCGTTTTCATAATTTCTCCTATCCTGCGAATCGTTTTGTTTTAACCCATTTGGTTTCTTTCCGGTGCAATAGTTTATCCATCACAATCGAAGAGATGGCATCAATCGACACAATGATAAACAGTTGAGAATAGGTGAAATAGGCAGCCAAGGCCAACCAAATTTGCTTGGTAGTGGCTTGACCAAATTGTGAAGCAAGAGCTACATTAATCTGAAGCAGATAAAGCCCGATCATCAAGATCCAATTGAAGAGCATCAATTGCGCAATATAGATATTTTCAGAATCAAAGGCAAATGGAATTTGCACACCTGGCACCACTGTATGGATACACATAGCCAGAATATTGGCAAAAAAGATCAAGTCCGATAAGACGATGGCCGCATTAAACCAGAAGAAGACACAGGAATAGTTGGTCACTTCTAACTTCACGCGCCAATTTCCCTTACCAAATAAATGCTTGAAGTTGGAAAGAACCACTTCATAATTTCCTTTGGCCCAACGTTTCCGTTGCATATAGTAACTCTTCAGAGTCTCTGGCTCTTGTTGGAAGGCTTCTGAATTATAGGCTAGCGCAATCAACTTCCCACTTTGCATAATCTTGAAGGAAATATCCGTATCCTCAGTCAAGGCACCGTTTTTCCATCCTCCAATACTCTTGACAAATTCAGTTTGAATAATGAAGTTAGTTCCTGGAATCCGTCCAATCTTAAAGAGATGCCACATGCCCACATGGTGAACCCGTTGGGTAACGACAATTTCTTGGTTGATACAGCGGGTCAAGAAATTTTGATTGGCATTCCGTGTTTTATTGCGACCGAAAGAAGCCACATGACGTTCTGGATCTTTGAGCACTTCTTTGACAAGGAAATAAAGAGCATTTTTTTCAGGCATGGCATCTGCATCATAGACGCAGATATAGTCTCCAGTCGCCATCGCCAAAGCGTCATTTAGCACACCGGCTTTCCCACCTGTCCCACTGCGATTGATAATGGTCAAATCACGTCCTGCATACTCTGGCAATGCTTTAACCGCCAAACACTCTTCATAGGTGCGATCGGAACAATTATCCGCAAAGAGCAGTAATTCAACACGATCATGTGGGTAGTTCATATCAAGGATCGCTTTAGCTGTTTGTGCAATGACCACATCCTCATTATGGGCGGGTACAACGATCGTCACTTTTGGATAATAAGGAAGCGGATCCGTATTAACACGAAAATCACTGTGTTTAAACCAAAAATGAACGGCTGAAAAGAGGATTACTAAGCCCCAGGCTAAGGACAACCAAATCGAAATCAAGGCAATAATCATCACAATTTGACTAATCATGGTCCACCGCCTTAAAGTTTTTATTGACACGGCGGTAAATCACCGTATAAGCTACAAATAATACAATAAAGCACAAGGCAAAAAATACACTAATGCCTACAGCTATATTAAAAAATATATTTGTAAGAGACATGTTTTCCTCCTAATATTCCACAATAATATCTGTTTCAAGTTGACGTTTTAAGTAACGAATCATTTCTTTATAGCGATGGTATTTGGTTCGATTGGATTGATCCACTACAAGAAATCCTGACTGAAATTGGATGCCCTGAACCCCATCTTCTCCTTGGAACACCAGTCCTTCCAACTGTGGTTTTAAGACCGTCATATAATCGCTCTTCAGATCCCGCTCGCTATCAGAAGATAAGATCAAGAAATTACCGTCTGATACATAATACAAGCTTTCATTTGGCTTTAGATGATGCGTTACCAAATAGTTGATTTGGTTCAAGGTCCGATTGTACTCTCTCGGTTGCAATTGGAAGAACAATTCCTCATGCGACCAGTGAATGAGTAAGGCCTGAATCGTATCATTGGTTTGTCCGCCATAAGAAGCGATGCGGTTGCGGTAATCTGCGTAAGCTTCTGGCTCTTGATCCTTCACTTTTGCAATCTCTTTAAAGAGGTGGTAGCGAATTCGGGTCAAGATTCCAATCAAGATCGGAAAACTAAAGAGCAAGAGCAAGGCTTGATGAAATGGGATATAGACAACACCCGCCACCAAAAAGACAATCCCAAGGGCAAATGACAACAGGATGGTCCATGTCAACAATAAATCCGATAAGACAATAGCAGAAAATAATCCTAAAACAAAGAACAATCCTTCTTCAATCAGAATCTCTCTTGCAAAAAACAAGCAGTAAAGTAAAAGAAGTACTTCGAAAACAATCAAAATCAGCAACCATCTACTTAACTTTTCCGTTTTTTTCATTTATTCTTTCTCTCCCTCATGAAATTCTTCAGCAACCTCTCCCTGGCCAAAGTAATGTTTAATGGCTTGTACGATTCGCTCAGAAGCTTTTCCATCCCCATAAGGATTTCGGGCATTTGCCATTTGAAGATACAGGCTTTCGTTGGTTAAGAGCTCTGTCATCGTCGTTTTGACGACGGCAGGATCCGTTCCAACTAATTTCAAAGTTCCCGCTTTGACCCCTTCTGGGCGTTCCGTTGTATCGCGTAATACCAATACCGGTTTCCCTAATGATGGCGCCTCCTCTTGCACCCCACCTGAATCCGACATGATAAAGTAACTTCTCGAAGCTAAGTTGTGGAAATCTAGCACATCTAGAGGCTCAATGAGGTGGATCCGATCATGATCTCCTAATAGATCGTTTGCCGCCTCTTGGACCGCTGGACTAAGATGCACTGGGTAAACCACTTCAATAGTCGGTTCTTGATCCACCATTTCTCTCAGAGCTCCAAAGACCGCTCGCATGGGTTGGCCTTGATTTTCTCTTCGATGCATGGTGACCAGGATGACTTTTTTATCTGGATCCAATTGATCTAACACTTCGTGGTGATAGTCCTCTTGAACCGTGAGTTTCAACGCGTCAATGGCAGTATTTCCCGTCACTACAATAGAGGATTCCGGATGATTTTCTTTTAAGAGATTGGCCTTACTTTCGCCTGTCGGCGCAAAATACAGATCCGCTAAATCATCCGTCATTTGACGGTTCATCTCTTCAGGATACGGTGAATATTTATCAAAGGTTCTCAAACCAGCTTCGACGTGACCAATGCGGACTTGATTGTAAAAGGCAACCAGACTCGCCGCAAAGGTGGTTGTCGTATCTCCATGGACGAGCACCATATCCGGCTTTTCTTTTTTGATAACTGGATCTAATTGATTCAGAATTTTAGAGGTAATGTCCAATAAGGTCTGGCTTTTTCCCATAATATCCAAATCGTAATCAGGTACGATGTTAAAGGTTTCTAAGACCTGGTCCAGCATTTGACGGTGCTGGGCAGTGACCACTGTGATGGTCTCAATAACCTCCTTTTGTTTTTGCAACTCCAATACCAAAGGGGCCATTTTGATGGCCTCCGGTCGGGTTCCAAACACAACCATAATTTTCAATTTTCCCATAAACTTCTCCCGTTGACATGCATGTAATTCAACATTTTTTTAATTTGTGTACATCTTTTTTCATTCTACCGCCAATGACTTTAATTGTCAAACCGATTTTTGGTTTTATAAAGAAATTACTAATAGTTAGTCATTTTATTATTTTGACGTTTAGAATACATATCCATATAATCACTAATTGTAAGTATTTACAGCACGACTTT
>JAPJPE010000005.1 GCA_030825825.1 Streptococcus sp.
GGTAATAGATAGGGGTTGTGATGTAGAATGATTTTGTCATTTTCTTTTCCTTTCAGGGCTAATGGAACCCAATTTAGTAACACTCTATTATAACATTTTTAGGAGTCCCTGAAAACCCAAGACAAGCTAGGATCTAAGGAAGACAAGCAAAAAAGCTGACCGAAGTCAGCTTTTTTTATGGATAACAAATTATGTTATCTTACTTACCAAGATAATATTCTTTTACAACGTTCAATTTTTCGTCAAATTCGAATACCAATGGTGGGAAGTTAGGGATTTCCACATCCATGATTTCGTCGTCTGACAACTGTTTGATGTGTTTTACAAGGGCACGGATTGAGTTACCGTGTGCTCCTACGAATACGTTTTTACCATCTTTAAGAGCTGGAGCGATTTTATCTTCCCAGAATGGAAGGGCACGTTCCAAAGTAACTTTCAAGTTTTCAGCATCTGGAATCACTGAATCGTCAAGTGAAGCATAACGACGGTCAGTGTGTGCTGAGTGTTCATCATCACGGTCCATTGCAGGAGGCAATACATCGTAAGAACGACGCCAGATGTGAACTTGTTCATCACCAAATTGTTCAGCAGCTTCTGCTTTGTTTTTACCAGTCAAACCACCGTAGTGACGTTCGTTCAAGCGCCATGATTTTTCAACTGGAACCCACAATTGGTCAGAAGCTTCAAGAGCCAAGTTAGTTGTTTTGATCGCACGTTTCAATACTGAAGTATAAGCTTGGTCAAATTCGATACCAGCTTCTTTGATCAATTTACCAGCGTCGATCGCTTGTTGTGTACCTTTTTCAGACAAATCAACATCAGCCCAACCAGTGAAAAGGTTAGCTTTGTTCCATTCAGACTCACCGTGGCGAGCAAAAACCAATTTTACCATTAGATGGATCTCCTTTTTATTCTCCGAGGTTTCCCCCGTTTATCTATTTTATTCTACTAGATTTTCAGTAAAAAATCTAGTGGCGACCATAGAAAAGTGCAATTTCTCACAAAAAAGAGCCTAACGGCTCTGGTTTGAAATTGAGGAATGTTTATTCTTATGTAGAAATAGGTTTATTCTGCCGATTGCTCCTTCTCTTCTGCTCTTTCATCTTCTAAAGGATGATTTCGTCTATAAACAATCCCACTAACATTCCACCACTCTCTGAGGATAAAAATCCAATAGAAGGCCTGACACAAGTAAAATCCCCATTCCAACCGTAGGAGGTCTATTTGAACAGTCATAGAAAACATGGTAAAGATTAAAATAATGCTACAGGCTACAAAAATTAACAGTGATTGAAGATGCGCCAGCAAAGGATAGCCTGTTTTATCTAGAAGATATTTTAAAAAAATAGCAAGTACTGGTAATACGAAAAGAATCACTAGTGAAATGGTGAAATAGGAATTAAGAAGACCTTCGAACTCTTTGGCATTGTAGAGAGAATGTTCACCTAGGAAAATCGTAAACCGTGCCGAATCATTCTCCCCTATTTTTTGATATATATAAAACGGTGACATCAATTGGGTCAAAACATAGACCGTAAATAAGCCAAGTTGACGCCATAACTGATGATTAAATTTTATTTTTCCTTTTACCATGTCTCCTTTCACCCCCTAACCTTTCCATTCCGAATTTCAACAGTCTCAGATACTTGTTTCCCATCATCGAACAGGCCATACCACCCATCTGGCAGAGACTTAATTACCAAGTAATCCTTCAAAACTGATTTAAAATCATACTCTGATTCTTTAAATCGACTTATATTTTCAGGGGAGATTATTTTAACATAGATGTCTCCTGATTCGATAAAACTACTATACGAGACATCATACCATCCCCCTAGAATTTTTAACTCAGAATTAGGAATGCTATTCTCATATTGCTTCATCAAACTGAAATAATTGTTACCTCGTTTCTTAACGGGGGATAAACTTATTTCAATCCAAGAGCCGCTAAAAGCACTATACTCGTTAATTTTTTTATCTAATTCTGCTTCAAGCTCGATTCGCTCAGTACTGAATTCAAACCCCTTCTCTATAATGGGCAAATAGGCTCTATCAAAATCATCATAGGTATTTTCTATTCCTAGGTTTTCAGCTAAATCAATCTTATTAGAATACGGCATCACCAAGTGTTTAAATCTGACTGATTTTTTCAGGGGAATTGAAATCTTTTTCCCTTCAACCGTTTCAGAATAGATAAAATTCACATCCGGACCAGCATTGGGCCGAGTCCAAGAGAAACCTGTAATCTGTATATCTCCTCGGAAACTTCTACTATCATAGAAACCTTTTAGGTTAGCGTCTAAATTTCTATAAAAATAGAATCCTAGAAACAGTAGGAAGCAGATAACCACTAGAAAGGCTTTTGACCGATCACTAATCGTCGTCTGGCCCTTCTTGAAATGTTTTTTCAAATTCACGTTCCAACTCTTCTTCAACTCTTTCCTCCTTTATAATCTTTTTAAATTCTTCAGCATTCCGAACGATTTCTTTCTGCCCACTCTTTGTATAAGGAGCGCTAATAGACCAACTGAAATGATCTGCATCAGGAAACAAACTCTTGATGACAGTTTTTTCCTCCTCCATAGTGAGGTTTTGTTTTAAAATCAAGAGATGGCGATATTTTTTTAGTAGGGTTAAGAGTTTACTATCCTTCACCTTCACACCATTGCGATCTAATCTCTCCGTAGAACTTGAGGAAGTTTCTACTTTTTCATCTTCATCATCATATTCATAATCTATCCAACATCCTCCTACATCTATTTTATTTCTATCAAGACTGTATTTTTTTGTCTCAAATTTGGGTGCAGGCAATATTTGATAAAATCCACTGTAACCATAATCAACAATCATTTTTGGATCTGTCTCTGCGATTTCTCCCTTGTTCAGATTCACAAATAGGAGATTATTTTTTGTAACATTGAAAGCTACATACTCATCTTTTCCATCTGTAAACATGCTACTTCGCATGTTTCCTTCAATCGAGTCGTAACCCATTTTTTGAACGAGTTTTAAAACATCAATGGTGTGACCTTCTCCTTTCTCTTGGCCCAATTCATAATACCGAATTCTAAAATATTCATTTGCATCTTTTTTCTTATCTTCGCCACTGAATAGTTTAGAATCTTGAAGGGCTATATATTGGGATCCTATAGCATAATATGGGACATTATTTTTATCTTCTTTCTTAAAACTATAAGCCAATATGGGAATTCCGGTGGCCTCTTCACTAATGATTCGATTTTCCCATAACCGTTGTCCTCTACCAACATAATCATAATCTCTATCATTCACAACATGTACCGCTTCTTTTAGGTAAAAGAAGCTCCAGATACCGCCAACCATTATAACGGTCACAGCAACTAGAGAAAGAATATGCCACATTTTCCAAGAAAAATTCTCCAGCTTCTTCATCTCGTTCTCCTTTTGTTTGATCGTGAAAGTATATTATATCATGATTTTCCCTATTTTTCTCCCGGTATAAAATACAGGTAGATTGTCATGGGTTAAAAAAAGAGCCTGACGGCTCTGGTTTCTCTAACATTAATTTTTCTGACATTCTGGGCAAATTCCATAGACGGTCATTTGGGTCTTGGTGATCTGGTAGCCACTTTGACTCGCTGCTTCTTCGCGAAGATCTGGGACTTCAATGTCCACATCTGCGATACGGCCACATTTTTCACACACCACATTCAAATGGTCATGCCCCATGAAATCAAAATAGGTCGTGGTATCATTGCGAACCTTGATCTCAGAGACAACCCCCTCATCAATTAAAACCTTGATATTGTTGTAGACAGTTGCTAGACTCATGCTTGGAAACTGAGGCAATAAATCACGATAGATCTTCTCAGCGCTTGGATGTTCATGACTCACCACTAAATAGGAAAGAACTGCTCTGCGGGTATCAGTAATCCGAATGCCCTTAGCACGTAAATTTTGCAAGACTTCTTCCACGCGCTCTTCTTCATGACGATGCAATGCGTTCACTATGATCCCCCCTTTCCAATATGATTTAATCGATTCGTTACCCCTATTATAGCATGTTTCAAAATAAATCACTATTTAGAATGCTTTTAATTAAAAAAAATGTCCAGTGGACATTTTTTTCACGAGCTTGAAAACGGAAAAGCGAGGTTATGTCCAGGGGACATTGATTCACGTGTTTAAATACGACTTTTTATCTTAAAAATGAAACTAATTAATTAGTTTTAAATTTTTTAAGAGAACCGAGGAATAATGAACCACCAATCAATACGATGATACCACCAATCCATCCTAAGAATGGGATAATCGCAACAGATCCACCTACAATCAGTAGCACTGAAGGAGCAACACCCACTCGCTCATCACCCTTGTAATAAACAATTGCAATAATTCCTAATACTAGATTTGCAATTTTCAAAGCATTTAATAAAAGA
Source organism: Streptococcus sp. (assembly GCA_030825825.1). Classification (GTDB taxonomy): domain Bacteria; phylum Bacillota; class Bacilli; order Lactobacillales; family Streptococcaceae; genus Streptococcus. The sequence continues at coordinate 4,419 of JAPJPE010000005.1, forward strand.
ATTGATCCAGCAGTTGCATCTGAACTAGCTGTAGCAGCTGCAGTACCAAGAATAAAGAATGGTCCAACTAATAGTAAAATACCACCAACTAAACCTACAATTCCGCTAAAAAGTGCTAAAGTTTTTGTTTTCATCTTACTTTTCTCCTATTTTATACATTTAGAACTAACTAAATTCTATTGATTAGATATTATATGTTCTACATGGTTACCACAATATCATACATATACAAGTATTAATTTGAACTTTCCCCAAATTACATATAGTAATACAGACAACCACTATAAACTTTTCTTAATTGCTCCCTTTCCTAATTTAATTTCATGCTCCACAGTATTATACTATGGTTACTAAAAAAAAAAAGTATTTTTTGAAATTAATTATTATTTAGTGAAATTTTTTATAAAAAAAGAATTAAGCATCAAACTTAATTCTACTATGCAACGTAAAATTTAATAAATCTCTCTCACTACTCTCAGCCGATCCAACTGGTCATCCAGCGCACGGTTCCTAGGATCATTTTAACGACGAGGATCATAAAACAGAATTCCAGTACGAACCACAGTCCTTTTAGAAGATACAAAATAGGTCGGATAAACAACAAGGCAAAGAGTACTAAAATGAATCGCATGGTCTTTTCTCTCTTTCTTTTTTCCTATTATACCCTTATCCTATAGAGCTGTCCAACAAAAAAACCATCCTAGAAATCTAGGATGGCTTTTCAAAATGCAATTATTTAACTGCTTCTTTAAGAGCTTTACCAGCTTTGAATGCTGGAACTTTAGAAGCTGCGATTTTGATTTCTTTACCAGTTTGTGGGTTGCGACCTTTACGAGCTGCACGTTCACGAACTTCGAAGTTACCGAAACCGATCAATTGAACTTTTTCACCTTTTGAAAGGTATTCTGAAACAGCTGCAAATACAGCGTCAACTGCTGCTGCTGAGTCTTTTTTAGTCAATTCTGTAGCTTCTGCCACTTTTGCGATCAAATCTTGTTTGTTAGCCATTTAACAAATCCTCCAAATTTTTTTAGGCTTTACGCCTTAACAGTACTATAATATCTAAAAAAAGCCTTTAGGTCAAGTACTAAACCTGTTTTTTCAAACATTTATTCAGCTTATTCGTAGCGCACCAAAACTGCAAATGCATTCTCACCTGTATGGGTTTGAATAATCGATCCAGTTTCGAGAACAGGGATTGCTTTTTCAACGAGCGATTGCAACTGAGCCTTCATTTCATTGGCCCACTCTGGTGTCCCTGCATAAGAAATCCCGATCTCAGCTACCTTACTATGGGAAAGTTTCTCTACCAATTCATCCAACCATTTCTTAAAGGTCTTGTTTCCACGTCCCTTGACGATTGGTTCCAACTGATGGTCCTTCATTTGCATCACCACACGGATGTTAAGAAGCGAGCTCAAAAGTCCGGTAACACGGCCAATCCGACCACCTTTAACTAGATTTTCCAAGGTAGATACGCCGATATACAACTCTGTCTTTTCTTTGACTTCTTCAATACGAGCTAAAACGGTGTCTAGATCTGCTCCTTCTTTAGCCAACTTAGCTGCTTCAACCACTTGGAACTTCATGGCTTGGTCTGTAAAGCCACTATCAATCACAGTTACTTCTGCCCCTGACAAGGTTGCCCCTTGGCGAGCTGCCTCTACGGTTCCTGACAAGGCATGAGACATATGAATCGAAACGATATGAGCTCCGTCTGCTGCTAACTTTTCATACACCTCCGCAAAGACTCCAACGGGTGGTTGGCTGGTCTTTGGAAGATTTTTGCTAGACTGCATTAAGCGCAAGAAGTCCCCTTCGCCCAACTCACTGTCGGAATAAAGGACTCCATCCACCATAACAGAAAGTGGCACAATGGTGATGCCATATTCTTCAACCACTTCAGGCTCAATTGTAATAGATGAGTCTGTAACTATTTTAATATTTGCCATATATTTCTATACTCTTCCTAAGAATGTTCTGCTTTCATTATATCAAAAAACACAGGGTTTTGCAGTGAAAGATATCCATTCCTGACTCCTCAATCGTCTGCGGCAGAAAAACCTGTATTATGAAGGACATGGTCATGGACAATGCCTTGATCATCCAAGAGCAATCCATGGAGGACTCCACCAAAGACAGCACCCCCATCAACACCCATCTTCTGATCTGAAATCCAAAGATTTTCGGTGCCGACTGGCTCATTGAGCAGTCCATAGACCGGTGTATGGCCAAAGACGATCCATTTGCCTGTATGATTCTCCGCTTCATGGAATGGTTTTCGGATCCAGACCTTTTGGTAATCACTGGTTTCTCGCCAATTTTCAAGGGTTAGATCCACACCAGCGTGGACAAAATAATAGGTCTCTGTCTCGTAGTCAAAAGGCAAACTACGGATGAAAGCCACCAAGTCAGGAACGGCGTTTTCTACTGCTTGCGCATCCGCAATCCCATCTACAGGAGCATCGAGTGGCCGGCCTAACAGAGAGTTGATGGTCGTATCGCCACCATTTCTTCGGTAGTGGTCATAACGCTCTTCTGGATTGTCCAACCAGGCTAAAAACATGTACTCGTGATTCCCGGAAAGGCAAACAGCTCCGTGATGGTCTACGTAGTCTTTTACGATTTCAATCGATCGTTTGCTGTTTTCGCCTCGATCTATCAAATCCCCTAAAAAGACTAATTGAGCTTTTCCATCCCACTCTGTCATGAGCTCTTCTAGCATTTGTGCTTTTCCGTGAATATCTCCGACTACAAAGTATGTTGACATTGTTTCAAACCTTCTTTCTCTTAACGCTTGAGAAGTTGCTCTGCTTGTTGACGGGCAGCTTCCGTTAGATCCTCTCCTGCCAGCATCTTGGCAATTTCTTCGATTCGTTCTTCTCTATTGAGCAAACGCACTGTGGATACGGTTGAGTGTTCATCACTGATTTTCTCAATATAGAATTGATAATCTGCTGCAGCGATGACTTGAGGCAGGTGAGAAATGGCGAGCACTTGGCCATTTTGACCAATCTTATGAATTTTCGCTGCGATGGCTTGAGCCACGCGTCCAGAGACCCCTGTATCCACCTCGTCAAAGACAATACTGGTTTTTCCTTCTTTTCGAGAAAAAGCCGACTTAATGGCCAACATCAAGCGTGACAATTCTCCGCCGGATGCTACCTTGACAAGGGGTTTAAAATCCTCACCTGGGTTGGTCGAAATGTAAAATTCGACAGCTTCATTTCCCTCACGATTAAACTTAGCCTTGCTAAAACGCACTTGAAAACGCGCCTTGTCCATGTAGAGATCTGCCAATTCTTGCTGGATTTCATTTTCCAAATCTTGAGCTAGGTCATGCCGTTGATCACTCAAATCTTGAGCCAAGGTGACCAAACTCTTTTCTAGACGTTTGAGTTCTTTTTCCAAGTCCTCAGACGAGAGATCACTTCCGGTGAGAAGGCTATATTCTTTGGTGATTTGCGCCAGGTATTCCAAGACATCCTTGACTTGGCCACCATACTTGCGCGTGATGGAGTGGATCAAATCCAAACGCGATTCCACCTGCATGAGGCGATTGCCATCAAACTCCAGACCATCGACCACATCTTCTAAGCGCTTGGTAATATCCTCAAGGGCATAGAAGGTTTCCGATAACTGGCTTGAGAGCTCTTTGTAGCTGGGATCATATTCTTCAATACTTTCCAGATCATTCATGGCTGAGCGAACATTGGAGAGGCTCGAAAATTCTTCTGCATCCAGCATGGTATAGGCGTTGGTTAGGGTATCAGCAATCATCTTGTGATTGAGCAGGCGTTGGCGTTCTTGCTCCAGACGCAGGTCCTCATCCACTTCCAAGGCAGCTGCCTCAATCTCTGCAATTTGAAACTCCAACATCTCAATACGGGCCTTGTTTTCCTGCTGGTTGCGCTGAAGTTCCACTACTTGTTTGCGCAGACGTTTGTAATCTTCAAAGGTTTGACGATAAGCGTCTTTGGTTTGGAAAAAGGCTGCATCCCCAAATTCATCCAGCATAGCGATATGCAATTGGGGGCGCATCAGTTCTTCCTGATCATGCTGGCCATGGATATCCACCAAATGTTGGCCGACTGCCTTTAAGACAGACAAATTCACCATCTGACCATTGATCCGGCTGACACTTCGTCCATTTTGCAGGATCTCTCGGCGAATGATCAATTCATCGGTCCACTCTAGTCCTTGCTCTTCAAAGAGAGCTGTCAGATGACGATTGCTCTCAACGGTGAAGAGGCCTTCGATTTCCGCTTTTGGGGCTCCGTGTCGGATGACATCCGTCGTTGCGCGGCTTCCCAGCATCATGTTCATGGCATCGATAATGATGGATTTCCCTGCACCTGTTTCCCCTGTCAGTACCGTCATTCCCTTTTCAAAATTTAAGGAAATCTCTTCGATAATGGCAAAGTTCTTAATCGAAATTTCTAATAGCATAGGCTCTTACCACCCAAAGATTGATTTGAGGATATTCTCTGCTTCTGGTGCGGAATAAGCAATCAACAAGATCGTATCATCATCTGCAACAATACTAAAGATATGCTCCTTATAAATCTCCCGCAAGCGACGTTTGACTAAAGGAGCAGTCCCTGGAACCATGGTAAAATTGACATATTCTCCCATGCGACGATGAGATAAAATATTGCTTTCGATCATCCCGATCCCTTGGTGGTGCTTACGTGGCAATTCATAGACATAGGTCATGTCTTTCAGAGGGCGTTTTACGATGCCCAATTCTTTGATATCCCGTGACACCGTCGCTTGGGTTGCTGAGATGCCTTCTTCTTTCAAATGTTCGACGATCTCTTCTTGGGTCCCCACTTCATGATCGCGAATGAAACGACGAATTTTTTCTAATCTGATATTCTTACTCTTCATGTTTAAATTCCTTGTGTGCCAGCTCCACAACAGCCTCCAGCTGCTCTGTAGTTGGCTTTGTTTTCTCTTCTTTTTTTTCTAGATACATCAAAAATTCGATGTTGCCATGGCCTCCTTGGATAGGGGAATAATCCACTCCCATTACCGCAAAGCCATGTGTCCCTGCAAAAGCAGCGACCTTTTCAAGAACGGCCAAATGAATCTTAGGATCCTTAATGATCCCATTTTTCCCGATCTGTTCGCGTCCTGCCTCAAACTGAGGTTTGACCAAGGCCACGACTTGTCCATTTTCTGCCAAAATCCGGTGAAGGGCTGGCAGAATCAAGTCCAAGGAAATAAAGCTGACATCGATACTGGCAAAGCTCGGTGTCGCTTCAAAATCATCTGGCTCGGCATAGCGGAAATTGAACTGTTCCATCGAGACCACTCGAGGATCATTGCGCAATTTCCAGGCCAACTGATTGGTCCCGACATCCACCGAAAAGACCTGGCTGGCTCCGTTTTGCAGCATGACATCTGTAAAGCCACCTGTAGAAGCTCCAATATCAATCGCAATTTTACCTTCTACATATAAACCAAATTGGTTCAGGGCTTTTTCTAATTTAAGACCGCCCCGGCTGACATATTTGAGCTTTTCACCCTTTAATTTCAACTCGGTTGCTTCATCAATTTTTTCACCCGGTTTATCGAAGCGCTCACCATTGATGACGGCAACGACAAGACCTGCCATCACCCCTCTTTTGGCTTGTTCGCGGGTATCAAATAGGCCTTGTTTATAGGCTAATACATCCACTCTTTCCTTAGCCATCTATTCGTAATCCTTCTATTAATTTCTTGATCGCTCGCGGATCAAAGTCGCAAGCAGTTGTAATCTGATCCAACAAGTCCTCGCAAGCGTCTAATTCACTTGTCAGCAAAGCTTTTGATTCTTCCAATCCCAACAGGGCTGGATAGGTCGATTTTTCAGCTACTAAGTCCTTTTGAGGGGTCTTACCCAAAGCTTCAAAATCAGCGACCAGATCCAAAATATCATCCCGCACTTGAAAAGCCAGGCCTAATTTTTTCCCGATTTTTTCTAAGAGCTGACCAATGTCTGCTTGCAACTCTAAAATCAAAGCTGCTGCAATGAAAGGATAGGCAAGGAGGCGCCCTGTCTTATTGGCATGGATAGTCTGCAATTCTGCTAGCGTGAGCTGTTTGTGCTCCCCTTCCATATCAAGGACTTGGCCAGCTACCATTCCACGACTACCGGAAGCATCTGACAATTCAAGAATCAAGGAGACCTTGACCGCATCAGGAAGGGCACTCGCAGCTATCATCCCAAAGGGATCGAGAAAAAGCGCATCCCCTGCTAAAATCGCCAGGTCTTCTCCGAATTTCTTATGATTGGTCAATTGTCCCCGACGGTAATCGTCATTGTCCATGGCTGGCAGATCATCGTGAATGAGACTTCCTGTATGGATCATCTCCAAAGCTCCTGCCACTTGAAAGTGAGGCTCTGTCAATTCCAGTCCAAAGGCCTCTAACAATTCTAGAAGGAGCAAGGGGCGCAGGCGTTTTCCACCTGCCTGAATCGAATAAAGGACCGAGTCCACTAAATGGGGGGCAACGGCTTTCTCCTCATAAAAAGAGCGAACTGCTTGCTCTACTCTATTTCGTTTTTCTTCTTGTCTCATGCTAGATCCGCTTCAGTACCATCTGCTTGCATGACCTTGACCAAGGTTTTCTCTGCTTGATCCAAGGTATCTTGCAATTCTTTTGACAACTTCATTCCTTTTTGGAATTCTGTAATAGCTTCTTCTAAAGCCACATCACCACTTTCCAATTTTTGGACAATGGCTTCCAAATCTGCTAAATTTTCTTCAAATTTCTTTTCTTTCGACATGTTTTACCTCTACTTCTAACTGGCCATCTCTCATGATGAGTGACAGCGGGTCCCCTTCTGTTACTTTCGCAACCGAGTCTAGAACCTGATCGTCTTGCTTAACCATGGCATAGCCACGCGCAATAATCCTACTGGTATCGAGCATCAAGAGGGCTTCTGATAAGCCTTTTACCTTGATCTTTTGCTCTTTTAGGACTTGTTCCATTCGGTTGGTTAAGATTCTCTTATCTTGGAGCAGGCGGTCTTGGTAGCGCTCGATGCGATGCAAAGGAGACATGGCTTCTAGGCGATGACGCAGACCTTGCAGTTGATTGGCCCCTTGTCCATAAGCATCACGCATTCCTTGTTTCAAACGCAATTGCAACTGGTCAATCTTTTGTAGGTAGCCATCATAGAGTCTTTCAGGCTGTCTAAAAATAACCGATTGACTTAATTTGGCCAAACGTTCACGATTATAGGCCAAGCGATTGGACATGGCTGTTGCCATGCGATTTTCCTGCTTTTGTAAATGGGACAAGAGATCCAATTTGGTCACTGGAGTAGCTAATTCAGCAGCGGCTGTTGGAGTAGCAGCTCGTCGGTCTGCTACAAAATCGGCTAGAGTCGTGTCTGTCTCATGTCCAACACTGGAGATAATCGGAATCCGCGATTCAAAAATGGCTCGCACCACTGCTTCTTCATTAAAGGCCCAGAGATCTTCAATCGAACCACCCCCACGACCAATAATCAAGACATCCAAATCATCCCGTTGGTTAGCTCTTTGAATATTAGCAACCACCTCACTAGAAGCTCCTTCACCCTGAACCTTGGTCGGGTAGAGCACAATCTCTACACCAGGAAAGCGTCGGCTCACCGTTGTGATAATATCGCGAATCACGGCCCCACTTTGACTGGTGATGACCCCGATCTTTCTTGGAAATTGTGGCAGAGCTTGCTTCCACCGATCCTGAAAGAGTCCTTCTTCGGTCAACTTTTTCTTGAGTTGCTCAAATTGGATGGTCAAGGCCCCTACCCCATCTGGCTCAGCCTTTTCAATGACAATGGAATAACTCCCACTTGGCTCATAGAGCTGAATGCGACCGATGACGTTGATCTTCATGCCTTCTTCTAGCTCAAAACCAAAGCTTCGATAAACCCCAGCCCAGACCGTTGCCTGAATGACCGCTTTTTCATCCTTTAATGAAAAATACTGGTGGTTGGGACGTTTTCGGAAATTGGAGACTTGCCCTGTCAGATAAACCTTTTCCAAATAGGGATCCTTATCAAATTTTAATTTCAAATATTTGGTCAAACTTGATACGGATAAATAGTTGGACATAGGAACTCCTTTCTGCAGAATATGATCAAGTTTAATTATACCAAAAAACACCAAAAAAGGCTGGGAGACAAAGCGAAATCATGAATTTCCTTTCTCTACAAGCCTCATTTTATTCAAGTTACCCTCTACTTGTCTGTTTGACACCAGCTTCCTTATTTTTCACACTTCTCTAACCGTTCAATAAAGGAGCTAAGAAGCGCTTGGGGTTCCCCTTCATTTGGATAGGCATAACTAATATAGAAGACTGTTTTTTCCTCTTCAACCAGCGGAATTTTGACAAGATTTGGATATTCTGGAAAGAGAGTCAGATCGGTCATGAGACCAATTCCCAAATTTTCTTCGATGAAACTCAAGACCAAGTTGGAATCGGTCAAGACAACAGTAGACTGGGCTAAATCATCAAAGCGAGCATTCAAGCGTTTAAAAGCCGTCATGTGGACATGATGCTCATCTAACAGAATGAAGGTCTCCTCTAACACCTCTTTAAAAGAAATTTCCTTGCGATCTGCTAGTGGATGATCCTTTGAAACAATCACAAAAAATTCTTTTTTATACAGGAGCTGACTGGTCAAATGCGCGTGCGAAATGGGCTCTAAGCTTCCCAATAGACTAAAATCTAAATCTCCACGCACCAACAATCGCATCAAATCCCTGGAGCCCAATTGCACCAATTGCGATTGACGAAAAATCTCAAGCTCTTCATCATGCGTCCCAAATTTTTTCATGATATCGCTAGTGATCAATGGCGGTAGTCCAATGCGCAACAGATTCTTTTTACTTCGTTCAACAGCTTTTTCCGTCTTTTCGATTTCAATTAAAACCTCTCGCGCATGATTGGCTAAAACCTTCCCCGGCTGAGTTAGGTGCAAGACACGATTAGAAGACGATTTTTCCACCAACTGGCAAGCATAGTGGTCCTCTAAACGCTTGATGGCATAGGTCACGGTCGGTTGACTCACTTGAAAATAATGAGCCACATCAGTATAAGACTTTAGTTTTGACAGTTGATAAAAATATTCCAAGTCTCGGATATTCATCTCTATCCCTCTATTTCTACAATTTCCATTTCCTTCATTCTAACACAAAACTCTTACTTATAAAATTTTTTTATAAGGACAAGGGAAGTTGACTATAAGAATTACAGAAGACTATAATGGCTTGCGTGAGAAAAAATCTTACAGATAAATTATTTATGAGGAGTATTTCGCAATGAAATCACATGAAATTTTAAACAATCCTTTCTTAAATAAAGGAACTGCTTTCACAATGGAAGAACGTAAAGAACTTGGCCTGATCGGTCTTCTTCCTCCATATGTTCAAACCATCGAAGAACAAGCTGAACAAGCTTACCAACATTTCTTGCGCAAACCATCAGACCTTGAAAAACGTCTTTTCTTGATGGAAATTTTCAATACAAACCGTACTCTTTTCTACTACCTCTTTAACCAACACATCGTTGAGTTCAACCCAATCGTCTATGATCCAGTGATCGCAGACACTATTGAACAATATTCTGAACTCTTTGTAGATCCACAATATGCTGCTTACCTTGATATTAACCACCCAGAAAATATCGAAGAAACGTTGAAAAATGCAGCTGGCGATCGCGATATCCGCTTGATTGTTGCAACTGACGCAGAAGGAATCCTTGGTATCGGTGACTGGGGTGTCCAAGGGGTTGACATCTCTGTTGGAAAACTCATGGTCTACACTGCAGCAGCCGGAATTGATCCAGCTTGCGTTATGCCTCTTGTCATCGATGCTGGTACCAACCGTGAAGAATTGTTGAATAATCCAATGTATCTCGGAAACCGTCATGAACGTGTCCGTGGTGAAAAGTACGATGCCTTTATCGATCAATTTGTTCAAACAGCTGGAAAACTTTTCCCTAAATTGTACCTTCACTGGGAAGACTTCGGTCGTTCAAATGCGGCTGATATCTTGAACCGTTACAAGAAAGAAATCCCAACTTTCAACGATGATATTCAAGGAACTGGGATCGTTGTCTTGGGTGGTATCTTTGGAGCGATGGATATCACTGGTGAAAAATTAACAGACCAAGTTTACCTTTGCTATGGTGGTGGTTCTGCTGGTGCTGGTATCGCAGACCGTGTTCACGCTGAAATGGTTGCTGAAGGACTTTCTCCAGAAGAAGCTTACAAACGTTTCTTCATGATCGATAAACAAGGTCTTTTGTTTGACGATATGGAAGATTTGACGCCAGCTCAAAAACCATTTGCTAAAAAACGTGCTGACTTCGAAGGTAAAGGCGATATGACCAATCTTCTTGAAGTGATCAAAACAGTGAAACCAACGATCTTGGTCGGAACTTCTACAAACCCAGGTGCCTTCACTAAAGAAGTGGTTGAAGCCATGTGTGAAAACACTGAACGCCCAGTTATCTTCCCAATTTCTAACCCAACCAAGAAATTGGAAGCAACAGCCCAACAAGTCATCGAATGGTCAGACGGTAAAGCCTTTGTCGCTACCGGTGTCCCTTCAGGAACCATCAGCTACAAAGGTGTGGACTACGAAATCGGTCAAGCCAATAACGCTTTGATCTACCCAGGTCTTGGTCTTGGTATGTTGGCATCTGAAGCCAAATTGTTGACAGATGAAATGATCGGGGCAGCTGCTCACTCATTGTCAGGTATTGTCAATCCAGGTCAACCAGGTGCGCCAGTCCTTCCACCATTCCAATATGTAGCTGACGTGTCTATCAAGGTGGCTGAAGCTGTTGCCAAGAAAGCTCAAGAACAAGGGCTTGCACAAGCTAAAGAAACAGATATGGCCAAAGCTGTACGTGACCTTAAATGGTATCCAAAATACTAATAAGGAGCTGACTGAACAACCATGAAAAAATTGAATGAAATCAAAATTTCCGGTGTCAGTCTCCCTCTATATGCATTCATCGTCATCGTTCTCGCGGTGACGATTGCTATGGGGAAACTCCCACTCAATATGCTTGGACTAACCCTCCTTTTGGTCGTCATGGGGCATCTTCTCTACTTTATCGGTGAGAAACTGCCAATTATGAATTCTTACCTAGGTGGAGGATCCGTCTTCACCTTACTAGGAGCTACTCTTCTAGCGACCTTCCATGTTATTCCAGCAAATATTATCACAGCCACCAAGGGCTTTTTGGGAGATTCCTTTGGCTTTCTGGATTTTTATATCGCAGCCTTGATTTGTGGGGCTATTCTAGGGATGAATCGCAATCTCTTGGTAAAAGCTTCCGCTCGCTTTATTCCTGTTTCCTTGGTCACCATGGTCATTGGGGCTCTCTCTGTTGGGATCGTTGGAAGCCTTTTGGGACAAGGATTTGGACATTCGATTCTCTATGTTTCCTTCCCACAAATGGTCGGAGGAATGGGAGCTGGAATCCTGCCTCTTTCAAAGATCTACGCCGCCAATCTCCACGGAAGCCAAGCAGCCATCTTCTCTCAATTGGCACCCGCTACTACACTTGGTAATATCCTTGCCATCATTGGAGCTGTTTTGATCGTCAAAATCTTTGCAGACAGTCCTTACAATGGTCACGGTGTCTTGATTCCCGTCAATAAAGATGAATTGAAGAAAGAAAAACTCACCCTTGATCCGACCCAAATCGGAGTTGGGATGATGTTTGCCTTTAGTATTTTTCTTCTCGGGGTCATCTGCAATGCCTTTGTTCCAAAAATCCACAGTTATGCCTTCATGATTATCATCGTCTTTATCCTGAAAGCTTTCAATGCTGTCCCAAAACCTTTGGAAAACTGTGTGGTCATGTTCAACCAAGTCATTATGACTAACCTCACCCATGCAGTCCTAGCTGGGATCGGTCTTTCCTTGATTGACCTTTCAACTCTCGCTAAGGCGATGACCTGGCAATTCATTCTCCTAAGCTTGACATCTGTTCTAGCTATGGGGCTTGCTTCTGCTTTGATCGGAAAACTGGTTGGATTGTATCCAGTCGAGACTGCTATCGGATCTGGTATGATCAATAACTCCATGGGAGGAACCGGAAATATCGCTGTTCTCTCCGCATCTGATCGTATGGAAATGATCGCCTTCGCCCAAATGGCCAACCGACTGAGCGGGGCTATCATCCTCATTCTCGGAGGGCTCCTCGCTTCTGTCCTCTCTTAAAGAATAAAAGACAAGTCACAAGACTTGTCTTTTATTCTTTAGGAGGCTATTGATTTCCTATTTTTGATAGGTTTTTACGACCCAATCGACCCCTTCATCTGCCGTGAGAGTATAGACGGGATTCTCAGTCGTTTCATAAAAGGTCATCGAGAGAGTTTTACCATCCACGAATACTTCGATTGAGTTGGTATCGCGAATGATCGAAAAATGATGATCCTTTTCAGCATCCAACTGAATCCATCTCGATTGAAATACTGGATTTTCTTTTCCAGAAATGGGGTGCCCAAATCGGTCTCGACTTAAGCTAAAGCGTTTTTGAGAGGCGTCGTAAACCAATTGCAAGACACTATCAGGATCGGTTTCATCGCCATATCCAAGGATAAAGGAGCGACCCGGTTTGGCATCTAGCTCAAACAAGGTTTGTTTCCCTCTAGCCGGAATCGTGATCTGATTGCCCTTAACAATGGTTTCTGACGCATGGTCTACAAGAAAGTGTTCGTTCACTGACTCAGGTAACTCCTGAACCAATCGTCCGTCTTTCAAGGACAATTTTCTTGGAAGAGTCATACTACCTGCCCACCCATGAGCTAAATCATGACTGGGGATAGACCGGTGCCACATTTGCATCCAGGCAACCATGTATCGTTCGCCATTTGGTCCTTGACAAGTTTGAGGGGCATAGAAATCTAAACCACCATCCATTTCATCATAGGAATCAACACGAAAGCGCCCTGTTTCCCAATTCATGTCACCGATAAAGGCAACCGTCGAATTTAAGTTCCAGTATTTTTCTTGCTGCCTTTCCATTTCAATGGGAGACAGGATCAAGACCCATTTGCCATCTAAAGGGAAGAAATCGGGACACTCCCACATAATCCCTTGCCCTTTTTCACCTTCTAAAAGAACTGATGTAAAGGCCCAATCTACTAGATTACTTGATGCAAATAGGAGAATTTGACCTCTGTCATCTGGCGTCTTAGAAGCAACGACAGCGTAATAGCTTCCTTGGTATTCAAATACTTTAGGATCACGAAAATCTGCAATATCTGCGATCCCCTCAATATGTTGAGCATGAATCACAGGATTAGTAGGCAACTTTTCAAAGGTAATGCCGTCTGTTGACACCGCAAGACACTGAGTCTCTTCTCGCTTTTCCTCATCGTCTACATGACCCGTATACAGCAAATAGAGCTTGTCATCTTTCACAATAGCACTACCCGAGAAGCAGCCATCCTTATCATAGCTTTCACTTGGTGCTAAAGCTACTGGCAATTCTTCCCAATGGAAAAGATCTTTTGATTTGGCATGCCCCCAATGCATGGCCCCCCAAACACTATCATAGGGATAGAATTGGTAAAACAAATGGTATTCTCCACGGAAATAAACAAAACCATTAGGATCGTTCATCCAGCCAATTGGAGGTAGCAAATGAAATGCCCCTCTATATTGCTGATCAACCTTCTCCCTGTTTTCATCGATATACTGATTTGCTTTCCGAATGCTTTCCTTCATACTTTTCACCTATTTCCTATTTTCAGTGCTGGTTGCCTGATTTTTGTCACTCCACTTCTTCATCCATTTGGGAATTTCTTTGCTGATGGTTGTCGGTAAAACCACATAAGCCTCCTTGCTCAAGTCTTCAGCAATAGCTGAATGGAGGTAGGTCGCGACCACCACGCGCTCATAGAGACTGACCTGTGGAAATTGACCTGCAAACCCCGCGATCATCCCTGCCAAGGTATCTCCCATACCACCTGTTGCCTGGTAGGGACCACCAACATTTAGCTGATAGCCCTCTTCTTGCCCACTTGTCCAAATGCGTGTGTGAGGCCCTTTTTCTACAATGACAGTTCCTTTAGGAAAACTTTGAACCGCTTCTCGGCTCTTCTCTTCGGTCTGGCTTGCTAGATCAAGCCCTGACAGTTTTTCCCATTCTTTTTGATGAGGGGTAAAGACCAAATGAGCTTCTGGCAGGTCAAACTGAGAAGCTGCAAAAAGACTAATAGCTCCTCCATCTAAAATCAGAACCTGATGCCTAGAGACCTGCTCAAAAATCATGTGCAAGATTGCTTGGCTTTCTCTTGTTTCCTTTAAGCCCGGCCCTACTAAAATCACGCTAGCTTTTTGCACTTGCTCACAAAGGAGTTCATGATCCGCTAAATCAAAGCCCATGGCTTCAGGAAGATGGCTATGAAGGGCCGTCAGATTGTCAGGATCTGTTGCAACAGTGACCAAGCCCGCTCCACTGTGAACCGCAGCGATCGCTGCCATAATGATAGCTCCCCCATAGGGATAGGTTCCTCCAATCAGGAGCAGACGACCAAAATCTCCCTTATATGACGTCAGTGGGCGCTTCACAATGACGCGCTGGATTTCTTCTTTCTGAACTCTTTTCATACCTTCCTCATTTCTAGCGAAAAAGGAGAAGCCACGACTCCCCCTCCTTCTTTTATTTTCCTCTAAATTCTGCGAAGACTTGCAAGATCTTAGCAGCAACAGCTTGTGGATGATTTTGCTTAGCCACTAATTGATCATCAGCGTAAGGCCGAAGGGATGGAAAATCGCCAATTTGAACGGCATAAAGAGCTTTTTCAAAGAGCTCAATATCGTTTTGATCATTACCAAAAGCCACGAAATTTTCTCCACAGAGTTCTTCGACTGTTGTCGCTTTATGAGTGTTTGCTGGATTGAGATAGATACATTTTTCATGAGCATGATAACGAATGTGGGCCTTATTGGTCTTTTCAATTCGCTCGATGATCTCATCTACCAATTCCTCATGAGCACCCATATAGATCACAACCTTAATCGGATCCGTCAGGTCCTCTAAAGAACGATACTGGGCTTTTTTAAGGGGATCCACATTCGCAATAAAAGGAATCTTTTCCAAAATCTGACCACTATAATCAAAGGTATCGTCCACAAAAAATGGTAGATTGTAATGGCGACAAAAACCAAGGACTTCTCGATAGACATCCTTGTCCAATTGATCCTCATAAACCAGTTGCCCCTGACGATAAGCTAGCCCGCCATTTAAGCCAATCACGAGTTGATGGCTCAATTGATCCCCTAAAAGGCCTAAGCAATCCCGATAAGAACGTGCAGAAGCAAAGGCGACTTCATGACCAAATTCTTCTGCTCTCAATAAGACCTGTTTAATTTCATCATCGATTGTAACACCATCGAATGACAAGGTTCCATCTAAATCAAAGACAAACTTCATCTCGCTCACACTTTCATTTTTTTAAGGTACGAACAGCTGCTTCGTAGGTCTGCTCCATCAGCATGGTAACGGTCATAGGACCAACCCCTCCTGGTACCGGAGTAATATGACTGGCCAAAGGGGCAACAGAGTCAAAATCGACATCCCCACACAATTTGCCATTCTCATCGCGATTCATCCCGACGTCAATGACGACGGCGCCTTCTTTCACGAAGTCTGCTGTTACAAATTTTGCACGACCGATCGCCACAACCAGGATATCCGCTCTTTTAGCGATTTTAGGCAGATGATGGGTCCGGGAATGGGTCAAGGTTACCGTGGCATTTTTAGCGAGGAGCAACTGCGCCATAGGTTTTCCAACGATATTGGAACGACCAATCACGACTGCACGCTTCCCTTCTAGATCAATCCCATACTCTTTGAACATCTCCATGATCCCAGCAGGCGTCGATGGTACCATAATAGGGTTTCCAGCCCATAAACGCCCCATATTCAATGGATGAAAGCCATCCACATCCTTGGTCGGATCAATGGCTAAAAGAACCGCATCCGCATCGATATGCTTAGGCAGTGGCAACTGCACTAAGATTCCATGCCAAAGAGGATCTTGATTGTAGTGTTCGATCACTTCTAATAATTCATCTTGGCTGATACTTTCAGGAAGTCGTCTCACTTCACTGCGAAAGCCTGCCGCAATAGCAGAACGCTCTTTATTTCTTACATAAATCTTGCTGGCTGGATTATCTCCTACCACGATTACAACAAGGCCAGGTACAACCCCTGTCTCTTCTTTTAATCGTACTGTTTTCTCTGCAATCTCACCCTGTAATTTTGTAGCGAGCGCCTTCCCATCAATGATTGTCGTCATGTCAATTCTCTTTCTAGTCAAGTAATGAAAATAGTCCTCTCTATTATAGCAGATTTCAACTCTCAAACCTAACTGTTCCTAATTAGAATTTCCTATAGACGAAAACTATAGCCAGATGGACAAAAAATGAGCTTGAGACCACCCCAAACTCATCCACACAGCTGCTTAGTAAAGCAATTCATAAATTTCCATTGCAATTAAATCAATGCTATCAAATGTATAGGTTTCACGCGCTTCAACATCACGAAGTGTAAAGGTTGAACCTTCTTCTTCATTGTGGTTGTAGGCTACTTCAGCGACAACAACACCGTCACGTTCAAAATTACGTTTTAAGTTTCCACCGTCTTTTGTCATCGTCTCCAAACGGTTGATAATCCGTACTAAATGTGATTCCATTTTATTTCTCCTCTTTACTTTCTACTCTCCTATTTTATCATAAAAGAGAAAGCTCTTCCAATAAAAATTCACATTTTTCCATTGATTTGCTTTCTTCAGTATTCCTAAGCGACATTTCGTAGCAAATTCTTGCAAACTTCTAGAATACTGATATAATGAAACTATAAAACTTTGACTATTTTTGACCTTTTAAAAATAGGCTCGTCTCTTGATGGAAGACCATCAAAAACCTACTGTGAGGTATGTATATGCTTTGTCAAAATTGTAAAATAAATGAATCAACCATCCATTTATATACAAATGTAAATGGACGTCAGCAGCAAGTAGACCTCTGTCAAAATTGCTATAAAATTATGAAAACAGACCCAAATAACAGCTTCTTGAAAGGCATGACCCAACGGAGCCAACTGACTGGAGATCCCTTCGAAGATTTCTTCAATAACCTTGGAAACTTCCAAAGTCCACAAGAACCTCAAACACCTCCAACTCAATCTGGAGGCAGTTATGGAGGTGGCGGTTACGGCCAAAACAATAACCGTAGCGGCAGTCAAGATCCACGTCAAGCTCGCCCTCAAAAGCCTAAAGGACTATTAGAAGAATTTGGTATCAACGTTACAGAAATTGCCCGTAAAGGGGATATTGACCCTGTCATCGGCCGTGATGACGAAATTATCCGTGTCATCGAAATTCTCAACCGTCGAACCAAAAACAATCCGGTTCTGATCGGAGAACCTGGGGTCGGAAAAACTGCCGTTGTGGAAGGCTTGGCCCAAAAAATCGTCGATGGAGACGTTCCTCATAAATTGCAAGGAAAAGAAGTCATCCGCCTAGACGTCGTCAGCCTCGTTCAAGGCACAGGTATTCGTGGTCAATTCGAAGAACGCATGCAAAAATTAATGGATGAAATTCGTCAACGTGAAGATGTGATTCTTTTCATCGACGAAATCCATGAAATTGTTGGCGCAGGATCTGCTGGCGAAGGCAATATGGACGCTGGAAATATCCTCAAACCAGCCTTGGCGCGTGGTGAACTCCAATTGGTCGGTGCTACTACCCTCAATGAATACCGCATCATTGAAAAAGATGCGGCCTTGGAACGTCGGATGCAACCCGTTAAGGTCGATGAGCCAACGGTTGAAGAAACCATCACCATCCTCAAAGGCATCCAGAAAAAATACGAAGACTACCACCACGTTCACTATACAGACGGGGCCATCGAAGCGGCAGCTATTCTTTCAAACCGCTACATCCAAGATCGCTTCCTGCCAGACAAGGCCATTGATTTGTTGGATGAAGCCGGATCTAAAATGAACCTGACTCTGAACTTTGTGGATCCAAAAGTTATCGATCAGCGCTTGATTGAAGCTGAAAACCTCAAAGCTCAAGCAACCCGCGAAGAAGACTTTGAAAAAGCAGCCTACTTCCGTGACCAAATCGCGAAATACAAGGAAATGCAAGGACAACATGTCACAGATCAGGAGACTCCTGTCATCAGCGAAAAAACCATTGAGCACATCGTTGAACAAAAGACCAATATTCCTGTTGGTGATTTGAAAGAAAAGGAACAGTCTCAATTGATCAATCTGGCTTCTGATTTGAAAGCCCATGTGATCGGTCAAGATGATGCCGTGGATAAAATTGCGAAAGCCATTCGACGCAATCGTGTCGGCCTAGGATCGCTAAATCGTCCAATCGGAAGCTTCCTTTTTGTCGGACCAACCGGTGTCGGGAAGACCGAATTGTCTAAACAATTGGCGATTGAACTCTTTGGTTCTGCAGACAATATGATCCGCTTTGATATGAGCGAATACATGGAAAAACACAGCGTAGCAAAACTAGTCGGAGCTCCTCCGGGCTATGTGGGCTACGATGAAGCTGGACAACTAACTGAAAAGGTCCGCCGCAATCCATACTCTCTCGTTTTGTTGGATGAAGTTGAAAAAGCCCATCCAGATGTTATGCACATGTTCCTCCAAGTCTTAGATGATGGTCGTTTGACAGATGGTCAAGGCCGTACGGTCAGCTTTAAAGATACCATTATCATCATGACCTCTAATGCTGGAACCGGCAAAGCTGAGGCCAATGTTGGTTTTGGAGCGGCTCGAGAAGGACGCACCAACTCTGTACTTGGAGAACTCGGTAACTTCTTTAGTCCCGAATTCATGAACCGTTTTGATGGCATCATTGAATTCCAACCTCTATCAAAAGAAAATCTGCTTCAAATCGTTACCCTCATGCTCGATGAAGTCAATCAACGTCTCGCACAAAATGAGATTCATCTGGACGTGACAGAGAAGGTGAAAGAAAAATTGGTCGATCTGGGATACGATCCAAAAATGGGGGCCCGCCCACTCCGTCGTACCATCCAAGACCATATCGAAGATGCTATTACCGATTATTACCTGGAACATCCAAGTGAAAAACAACTCAAAGCCGTCTTGACCAGCAATGGGAAAATCTCTATCAAGTCTGCTCACAAACCAGTTGAACAGACTTCGGAATCATAATCAGTAAATGTACATTCAGAGAGTGGGACAGAAATCGGTAATTCGTTAGAATTCGATTTCGTCGTCCCACCT